>CALAEU010000249.1 GCA_937891215.1 uncultured Clostridia bacterium | reverse complement strand
CTATAGTAAACAGAGCTCTTTACAACATTTACAATGAACTTGCGTGTATTTCACTTATGAACGAGTTCAATGTAGATAACGAAAAAGTGAAAGCATATTTAAGAAAAATAAGCGTTACACAAACCCGTTATAATGAACAAGTTGCAGGTGGTACATCAATTATACGCACAATGGCAAAAGGACAGAACTCTGTTTCTTGCTCAAGAACCGTTGATTTTGTTGGTAATGAGCCTGGTGTAAAAGGTATTATGATTATGATTGATGACTCATCTGACAAAAAGAATTCTTCTGAATTCAGCGGATGGCTTTACGATGTCGATTTTGAATTTTTAAATAATCCTGACACAAAGCAGATTATTATTGCAGGTCCTAGATGTTACGATTTGAAATTAAGACTTCTTATTGCTGGAATTCCGGCAGAAAAACTTTCTTGCGAATTTGAAGAACGCGATGCATTAAAATATATTGATACAGATGTTGAGAAGTTTTATCTTCTTCACGATGCTTACAATATTGAGTATGCTATTGAGTTAGAAAAAGAAATAGCAGGAATATTTAATAATTCACAAAAGAAAGGTGGCACAGAAGAATGAAAATAGAAGTTCTTTACCCAGAAGTTTGTTGCCTTTTTGGTGATAAAGCAAATATGCGTTATTTCAAGTTGTGCTTACCAGATGCTGAATTTATTGAAACCCCAATAAAAGACCAACCAAAGTTTCTTACAGAAGATGTTGATATGGTTTACATTGGTTCTTGTAGTGAATCAAATCAGGAAAAAATTCTTTCCCGCTTAAAAGGTTATGAAGAAAGAATAAATGCACTTATAGAAAAAGGTGTAGTTTTCTTAATGACTGGTAATGCGTTTGAAATTTTCGGTAAATATATTGAAAATGCAGATGGCACAAAAATAGACGGACTTAATATATTCTCTTTTAATTCTGTAAGAACTATTCCTGCAAGACACAATTCACTTGTTTTAGGTAAATATGAAAATATTGATATTGTAGGATATACCAGTAGATTTACTCACACTTATAACATAGATGAAAAAGATGTGTTTATAAATGTAGAAAAGGGTTACGGTGCTTCAAAAGAAGCAAAGGTTGAGGGTGTTAAAAGAAATAATTTCTTCGGCACTTATCTTTTGGGACCATTCCTTATTTCAAACCCACTTTTTACAAAAGAACTTATGAAAAAATTGGGTGTTGAAAATCCTGCACTTCCATTTGAAGAAGATAACATGAAAGCGTACGAAATACGCTTAAAAGAATTAAAGTCAGATATAATATTTAACTAAAACAAAAACCAACAGTTAATCGATTT
The DNA here is from genome assembly GCA_937891215.1 of uncultured Clostridia bacterium. Next base: position 5,352 of record CALAEU010000249.1, on the reverse strand, counting down.
TTTGTCGATTAACTGTTTTTTGTATTGACATTAGTTTATAAAAATAGTATTATTTGTCTATCAAATTAAACTAAAAGTTTGATAAGGGTTATATGAAAGGAAGTTTTGAAAGATGGAAACACCAAAAGTATTTGAAAGCGAATATCGTTTTTGCCTTATTATGTGGGAAAACGATCCTATGACAATGTCAGATTTAGCAAAGGTATGTAAAGAAAAAATAGGTTGGTCAAGAACTACAACCTACACCGTAATGAAAAGACTTGAAGAGCGTGGAATTTTAAGAAAAGAAGGTTCAACAGTAATACCTGTTTACACAAAAGAAGAAATTCAGGTTTCTGAAGTTAATGAACTTATTGAGAAAAAATTTGAAAATAACTTACCTGCATTTATTGCAGCATTCTCAAAAAGCAAAAAGTTAAGCAAAACAGACATTGATGAAATTAAGAAGATTATTGAAAACGCAGGAGAGTAATTATGAAAGAAATGTTTGAGTTGCTGTTTTCTGTAACATTGTCAACCAATGTTTTTATTATAGCAATACTTTTACTTCGTTTCTTATTTAAAAACTCGTCAAAAAATTCAAGATTGTTCTTATGGTTCCTTGTAGGAATAAAGTTGATTTTACCATTCAATATAAAAAGTAAATTCAGTCTTATTCCTGAAACTGTTGCTAAAACAACAAGTGAACTGGAGAATGTCACTAGTGAAGTTGTTTTGCCACAATTTGAAAATGTAAATAATTCTCTGAATGTTCAGGTGGTATTTTATGGTTTGTGGACAATAATTGCTTTCATTATCTTGATTTATGGTGCAGTTAGTTTTTGGAGATTACATAAAAATTCAAGCGATGCAATAAAAATGGAAGGGAACATCTTTCAGAGCGAAAAGGTAGTTTCACCATTTGTTTTGGGCGTTATAAAACCTAAAATTTATATACCGTTCAATCTTGATGATGAAACACTTTCTCATATTGTTTCGCATGAAAAATCACACATTAAAAGTTTTGACAATGTAACAAAACTTTTAGCATTCATTTTACTTGCAGTTCATTGGTATAATCCTTTAGTATGGGTATGTTTTAAACTTCTTACAGTTGATATTGAACTTGCTTGTGATGAACGCGTAGTTAAAAATTACACTTTAGAAAAAAGAAAATCTTATGCAGAAGCACTTTTAAGGTGTGCAGTAAATGAGGGCAGAGGCCTTATTTACCCGTTAGGTTTTGGCGAAGTAAGTATAAAAGACAGAATAAAAGCAGTTGTATCTTATAAAAAAACTTTAAAAATTGTTTTAGTTTTGTTTTTGGGTGTTGCTATAGTTTCTTTTGCGTTTTTTGCAACAGTGCCGGAAGTTTCTGCAAAAAATGAAGTAGAGAAAAAACCTGTTGTTGAAGAAGTAGTTACAGAAGAACCAACAACCGAGGTTTACAAAGAAGAAACTACAACAGAGCCTGTAACGGAATCAGTTACTGATGTTGCAGCAGAATATTATAGAGAAGTTTACACGAATTCACACGAAGAGGAGCCAGAATTTGATATTAATAATATTGACTCGGAATATAGAGAAATATTCTCAATAGCTCACGAAGAGGGTAAGCATGTTGCAGAGATAAGTCCTGTTGACCCTGTTGAGAGGCTAACAAAAGAAGCAACAACAGAAGAAACTGAATTTTGGCTAATTGATAATATATCACAGTTTACTTACGAAAGTTCAAATCAAACTCGTATTGTTACTACAACAAGGAATTATGGTCCCAATACACCAACAATGCCAGTGATTTGCTGGGATTCAATGTACCCATAATATAAAATTTAATGGAGGAAAATAAAATGAAAACAACAAAAAAATTATTGCCAACCCTTTTGGCAATAATTATACTTTTTGGTGTTGTGTCAATTGTAGCAAATGCTGTAAGTATTTCGACAACAACAAGTAACTATGGTTATATGATTGCAACTGATGCTAAAATCAGTAAAACGGTAAGTACTGTAAAGCTTTACGGTAACTATGATTATCTTAACTTCTATATAAATTCTAGTTGTAATGATAGGTATTTCTTTTATGAAATATATTCTGATAAGAAAATGACAAAGCTTGTAGCAAGCGATTACACATATTGTTCTGAAAGTGGTACATACTCATGGTCGCCAATGCTTACATTAAAAGGCGTTTTTAAAACAGGTACATATTACGGTGTAACCTATGCTGCGAAAATTGATAATTCAGGTAACGCTACTATTTCAGAAACTTCTGTTACAACCTTTAAATTATCAGTAAACAGAAGTCCTAAATTTAATCAGAATATAGTTGTTTTAAAAAGTGTTACAAATACAGTGAATGGTCCGACGATTAAGTGGCAGAAACTTTCTAATGATACTACTAAATATTTAATTTATCGTAGAAGTATGTCAGGCACAAAATGGACCAGAGTAGGAACAGTAAATGGTTCAACATTCAGTTTCACAGATAAATCTGTAAAAAATAAGAATGGTAAATATGTTTATACTGTTAAAGCTCAGAATAAAAGCAACACAGCTACAAGATATCTTTACAATGGCCTTAAGTGTCTTTTTGCAAAAACGCCAACAGTTACTTCAGTTTCTACTACAAGTGATAACAGAATTCAAGTTAAATGGACAAATACTTCAAACTCAGCCTGCTACAGAGTTTATAGAAGTGAAAATGGTGGAAACTGGAAATTGTTAGACAGTAGGTATAAAGGTACAACTTATTACGATAAAACCACTCAGAATGGTAAGAATTATAAATACACAGTAAGAGCAGTTATTCCTACACCAGATGGTGATGCTGTAAGTGCTTATCATAATGTGAATAAAACTGTAGATTTTGTTGGTGCACCAAAGCTTAACCCTGTAGCAGTTGCAGAAAACGGACTTAAAATTACATGGAGCAAGGTAAGTGGTGCTAATGCTTACACAGTTTATAGAAAAACTCTTGAAAAAGGTGCTTCATGGGTGAACTTAGGTAAGGTTTCAGGAGATATAACAGAATTTACAGATACAACTGCAAATGCAGATAGTGCATTCATTTACACCGTTCGTGCAGAGGGTAAAACTTCAAGAGGTAGTTATTCAAATAAGGGGACTGAATATATTAAACTTGCTGAGCCTGTAGTAACTATAGAGCCAACGAATACAGGTGCATATCTTAAATGGAATAAAATTGAAAATGCTCAATATTATGAAGTCGTTAAGAAAAATGCGGATAATACATGGGACTTGTATGCAGTGGTTGATAGTGCTAATTGTGAGTATGAGTATTATTCTGATGTTGCGGAAACAGTAACATTGTCTGTTCGTGCAGTGAGAAAGGATGTAAAAAGCACATTCGATGAAAATGTACAATCTGTAAAAATTTATCCTGCAAATACAATAGGTATAGCTGTATATAATGAGTATTCAGATATTACATGGGAAAATGTCGGTGCTGATAGTTATAATCTCTATAAAAAAGAAGCAATTGCTGAAAATTCAGAATATAAATTAGTTTATTCAGGAAAAGAAACGAAATTCAAAGATACAGAAGTTGAATTTGATGTTGCATATACATATCTTTTAAAAGGTGTTTGGAATAATGAAGAACAACCTGTAAGAGCGACTGAAAGAACATATACTAAATATTCTGTTGCGAAATGTCTTGAAATTAAAGATTTATATCAGATTATTGATGAAAATACCCCGGAAGATTATATGAATTTCCCTGGTTACTTTTTTGAATATGAGATGACTGATTATGGTAAAGATAAAAATGTTTATTTGTATGCGGTCAACAAGGATGGAGAACACATTTTTACAGGTACTTCATCTCAATTTTTGAATGATGGTAATTTTGAATTTTTAAATGACATACCTACATTCAGTTTTATAGTAAGTGATTATAAAGGTTCTTCGGCAAGAGAAGGATTTATTGTGAATGTAGAAACAGAAAAGTGTGACGCGGTTGAACCTACTTATACAACTTATGGGGATGGTGTAAAAATCACTTGGAAAGCAGTTGACGGTGCAGTAAAATATATTATAGAAAAATGTGTATACAATGAATTCAAAATTGAAATTGCTGCAGATGGTTCAACTGAATATTCTGTTGTTATAAAAAATTCTCAATTAGAAAAATGGGGCGTATGCACTAACTTTAAAATTACTGCAGTTCATGAAAATGGTAATCAGACTGTAAACTATTTATGGGATGAAATTTGCTTTTACAATAATCCGAAATTGCAGTCCGCAGTTCCATCTAAAGGCTCAATAAGACTTACTTGGTATGGTACAAGTTTGGATCCTAAGGAATATTATTATATATTCAGAAAAGCTGAGGGCGAGAGCAAATGGCAAAAAATTGCTCAGGTTAAATCAAATGGTTTCGATGATGAGTTCAGTTATACTGATAAAAATGTGGTGAGTGGCAAAAAATACACATACACAGTAAGATGTTACGACCCTAACAAAAAAATGTATTCAAGTTATTACGACACCAAAGGCATTACTACAACCGCAAAATAACCAAAAATTACAAAAACACACCCAAAAGTTACATTTTGAGCAAATTTCAAACTGAAAAGAATAAAATACAGATGAAGGTAAAACTTCGTCTGTATTTTTTATTTAGTGAGATATTTGTAAGGGTTGGGTATTATGGGATTTTTAAAAAGTGAAAAATGGAAACTGAAAACGTCATTAGAATACTTTTGTTTAGTCACAACTATATTTTATGGTGCTATAATTGTTCTTATTGGTTTATTGTATTTAACAATGTTCTTGTCACCTAATGGATCATTAGAAAACAATCTGTTTGGCGGTATGATATTTATGTTTTTGATGTTAATATATATCGTGTTATATTATTCTAAGCTTATATATATTTTGCCTGTTGCCGTTTCAATATTTTTAATATTTTTTGCAATTGGGGAGTCGATAGAGAAAAAAGATTTCAGAATATGTATTCATCCGTTGATACTTTCTTCAATTACAACATCTGTTATAGGCTCTATTTTGCTTTTGAAATTAATTGAAAGTGCGTTTTAGTAAATTTAAGGTGGGTGATATTATGAAGTTGTTGAATAATGATAAGTGGAAATTAGAAGAGATAACAAAGCGAGTTTGCGTTTTTACAACTATATATTATGGTGTTACGATTGTCATTACCGCGCTCCTTTATCTCATTGGTTTTATTGGTTCTGTTATACCAGATGAATTGTGCGATTCGTATGAGCATTTTATGGAAGTCTTTGTATTTATTTATGGTGTTTTTTTGTATCCAAATCTCTTGCTGTATGTTACAAAAATAATTTATTTTATTCCGATAATCATAACAATGTTTTTAATATCAGTTGCT
>CALAEU010000248.1 GCA_937891215.1 uncultured Clostridia bacterium | reverse complement strand
GATGTTTCAGTCCGTTCCGCAGTTTCTATTGCAAGAAGACTTCAGGACCCACTTTCAGAACTTGTTAAAATTGAACCAAAAAGCATTGGTGTCGGTCAATACCAGCACGATGTACCTCCTGCAAGACTTAACGAGTCACTCACAGGCGTAGTTGAAGACTGTGTAAACTCCGTTGGTGTTGACTTGAACACTGCTTCAGTTTCACTTTTAAAATATATTGCAGGTGTCTCTTCTGCAACTGCTAAAAATATCGTTGCATTCCGTGAAGAAAACAATGGTTTCAAGAGCAGAACAGATTTAAAGAAAGTTAAAGGTTTAGGGCCTAAGGCGTTTTTACAATGTGCAGGTTTCTTAAGAATTCCTAATGGTAAAACACCGCTTGATAATACAGGTGTTCACCCTGAATCTTATGATGTTGCTAAAAAGTTACTTTCTCTTTTTGAGTACTCTGAAAAAGACGCAACTAAAAATGGTGCAGATGGTTTAAGACAAAAGGTAGAAAACTATGGTTTAGAAAAAGCAGCAAACGAATGTGGCACAGGTACACCTACACTTATAGATATTATAGGCGAACTTGAAAAACCCGGCAGAGATATTCGTGACGAATTACCAAAGCCAATGCTCAGAACTGATGTTATGGATATGAACGACCTTAAAGAAGGTATGATTTTAACAGGTACTGTAAGAAATGTTATTGACTTTGGTGTATTTGTTGATATTGCAGTTCACCAGGACGGGCTCGTTCACATATCACAAATTTGCGACAGATATATAAAACACCCATCTGAAGTTTTAAAAGTTGGCGATATTGTTAAAGTTAAGGTTATGTCAGTTGATGTAGCTAAAAAGAGAATTTCACTCACAATGAAAGAAGTAGAACAATAATTTTACCAAACGGTAAAAAAGTAGTGACAAACAACTGATTGTGTGATATACTCGTCATTGTATTTAAATTTGTATTTTAAAATATTTGAGAGGTAATAAAATGCTTGAACTCGATTACGCTTTAAACCTCATAGTAAAAGGTTTAGAAAGCACTACAAAAGAATTAGGCTTTAAGGTTGTTTACCCTGATGGTGTAAGACCTCCTGAAGCACCTGTTTTCAAAGAAAATAATACTTCGTATGTAAGTTACACAGGCGAAAAAGGAAGAATAAGAATTGTATTCAAGAAAAACCAACTCGCTTTACACTGTGCAACTGCAGATGATGATTCTCCTGATGATGATATGAAAAGAGTTTCGCTCTCACTCCTTGAGTTAGAAGAATACGAAGAAAAAGATTTAACATATATCTTCGAGGAATTCACAGATTCTCTTTTAAACACATTTAAATCAAAACACGATTTGCGTGGTAATGTTAAAATGCCTACACCAGTTTCAAAATCAAAAGCCAAAAATGGCGTTCAGTATTTTGACGCAGTTACATTAGGTAGCAAAATGGGTAGCATTTACCCTGAATTAAAAGAGGAATATAAGAAGAATGTAACTGAATACGGCGAATTCCTTCCAGAGGAATTCTTCATTACTCACGGTAACAAATATATTGAAGAAACAATCCGTCAGAACGACAAACAAAAAATGCGTAAACTCTTTAATATGCTTAATGAGATTTATGACGATGGTACAAACGACACTCAGAGTCTTATAGGTGTTACAATTTTAGGTACTATTCTTAGTGAAAATCCTAAACTTTTACCTAACGCTGAAAGTTACTTTGGTGAAGTTATGAAAGAACCAGTTACTGAAATTATAAAATACCTTTCTTCCCCAAGAAGTAAAGGTGCTAAAATGAGACTTAAAAATCCACCTATTTACAAACCAAAAACCAAAAAGAAAAAAGGATTCATGCAAGAAATGATGGGAATGTAATTATAAGGCGATGTGTGAAAACACATCGCCAGTTTTATTTGTCTTACGACAAGTTATAATGCTAAAGCAGTTATAAGTTATAATTGCATCGCAAGTTAAAATACAAATAGATACACTTTTTGTCGAATTAATTTAAATGCAGAAGGCTTTTTCTTCACCCCCGACCGCGTACAAAGGTACGCCGAGTGGGTGAAAAATGACTAACCCTCGAAACTCCTATAGAGTTTCGAGGGTGTTCTGCGTTAAATTAGTCGACAAAAATTATTCTTCGCGTTTTTTGCGAGTTAACACAAATGTTGCTGCAGCTGCTACGCAAACTGTTGCTGCGAGAGCAATACCTGCATCACCTGTACCTTCAGAACCGCTTGATGAACCTGCTGAAGTTGTTGCATTTGCAGCATTTGTTGTAGCCTGAGCCTTTGTTGTATCATCTTCACTGCCACCACCAAAAAGACCTTCAAAGAAGTCAATGACAGCATTAAGAATATCTTCAAATGAATCGAAGTCAAGACCTAAACCTTTGAGAATTTCAAGGAAAGCATCGCTTATACTGAATGCACCATCAACAAGTTGTTCAATCATATCTGTGATTTCTGCATTACCGATAAGATTTAAAATTGCATCTGCATAATCTTCAAATGTAACGCCATTTCCTGAAAGTAAATCTCTGATAATCTGAATAAGTGCATTTGTTGAACCAGCATCTGCAGGAGTGTCTGTTGTTTCCTCTGCATTAGGGTCTGTTGTGATTGGCTCTGGAAGATTTAATGTAATAATTTGTGACTCTGCAAGAGTTGTTGTAATAATCTCGTTTGCATCGTTACCATCTTCTGTAAGGAATTCGTTAATGTAAAGGTTAATTGTTGTAGAAGGTTGTGTTGAATCAATAATTTTGAAAGTTATGTAAACTAAATCTTTAGCAGATTTCTTTGTTACACCACTTGTTGAAATGAAACCAAATGAATACTGATATTTATTTGATTTAAGACCGTGAGCCCATTCACCGCTGAAGTTAGGAATAAAGTTACCATCAGCATCTTCAGCACCAACAGGACCAGCGTTTACAACTTTAAGTTGTTCTGTATCAAAATCAACAAACATATTAAGACCTACAAGTTTTGTTATTGCAGGTGATTTAACAACCACTGTAAAAGTATCAGTTGTTACTGATGTTACCTCTAACGCTGCTTCGTTATAAGAGCCTTCTATTACGCGTGTAGCAAGACCAGGTGTTGCTACTGCAAAAGCAGTTGGCATAATTCCTGCAACTAACATTACTGCAAGAAGGACTGCGAGAACTTTCTTCATTCAAAATCTTCCTTTACATAATTCTTTAATACACTGAAAGTCTAAAAACCCAACAGGGCATAGTTAGACACCTATAATTCTTGAATCATTATATTACATTTTGGTAGTGAATGTCAATAGAAATTTAACGAAATAATTTTTATTTTCAAATTGTTTAAAATTTATAGAGTGCCCGATAATCGCATAAATTGTGGTTTTTTTCGCATTTTCGTCACATCATACAAAAAGTAGTATATTTTTTCGTTACACAAAAAATTCTTATTTTAACAATTTTTCAATATTTCCGAGTGTATTTAAAGCATTTTTATCGCCTTTATAGTTTCTTAAATCGCCTTTTACATAAGAAATTAAGTTTTCATCAGTTGAATTTTCGACTGCAACAAGACCAAAAACACCTACTGAACACGATTTTGTCAATTTCCTTGGCATCATTTTAACCGTCTTACCATTTATTGTTCGCCTTGTGAATTCACAGGCATTTTCACAACCCTTACAAATAACTTTGTTTTCAAGGTATGGTAATACAATACTTTTAACAGTAGGAGTGCGTGAAGTAAGAGCGCCGGTAGGACAGGCATTTACACAAGCACCACAAGAAACGCAATTACTTTCACCCAAAGGTAAATCAAATGCACTCATTGGAACAGTTCCGAACCCTCTACCGAAAAACCCAAGATTTTCAGTGTGTGAAACCTCGTTACAAACCCTGACACAAAGACCACAAAGGATACATTTATTATTATCTCTTACAATAAACGGATGACTTTTGTCTTTTTTGTACTGTCTTGTTTTGCCAGATATATTCATTCCCCAACTGTTATATTCTCTCATTAGCGGAAGAAGCTGACAATCGTAAACGGAAGCACAACCACACTCAAGACAACGAGAAGCTTCTTTCTGTGCTTCTTCTTTTGTCAGCACACCGATGTCGCCCAGCATGCGGGCATGGGCCTTGCTGCCGGTGATGTCCCATTTGTATAATTTCTGGTCAAACGAAATCGAGGAAT
>CALAEU010000247.1 GCA_937891215.1 uncultured Clostridia bacterium | reverse complement strand
TGTAAGGTGTCCTTTACTGCATGATGCAATCGGTTTGGTATTTTTTTGTTTATGCTGTCATCCTTTTAATACAAAGGAAGAAATCAACCGGCATTTAGATAATACTAAGCAAGCGTTTGCTATTTTTAAAATGCTGTGTGATTGCGGTGCTGATGTCAACAAATTAGCATCAAATGGACTAAACGCACTAAACAAGTGTGTACACGCAGCAGAACGTGTATTGGACAGGCAAGCGGCATACCCTGTCACACAAAATGAGGCCGAAGAGTATTTTGTTAAAATGCTTGATACTCTTATAGAACATGGAGCAAATTTTGCGGAGTGGGCAAACAGCAGTCATTATCCGCCAGTTGATGAGCCGGGTATGATGAATAAAGAGCTGTTTATTGATGATTTCGTTCCTAAAGAGACTGGAGATATAGACAGAACAGCCCACACAAGAACAGTCATGAAAAAGTATATCGAAGATAGGAAGTATAAGTGAAGAAATATCTAAAAAGATAGAAAATGAAAAGATTAATTATATTTTTTACTTCTGTATTTAATTTGATTTCAATCGGATATCTCGTAATTTCGCGTTCATACCATTTAATCAAGTCACGATCTTTTTCTTTAAAAGATGGTGCAGCCGCGGCAATGAAAACACCACCTAATTTATCGTCTTTTTCATAGAGGGTTACACTATGACCTCGTTTCGCGCAGACAATCGCAGCCTCCATACCACCAATACCACCACCGATAATAGCAATCTTTTTCTTCTTGGCAGCCGGAATAATTTTATATTTCTCAGACTGCATCGTCTGCGGATTCAATGCACAACGGGCAAGTCCCATCGTATCTGTTAAATCCTGTGTGTTCGCATGACCTTTCGAAGAAGAAAAATTAAAACATCCGCTATGACAGCAAATACATGGTTTAATATCTTCTAATCGGTCTTCTATCAGCTTTGTAATCCATTCCGGATCGGTAAGAAACTGACGTGCAACACCCATCGCATCGATTCTACCTTCGTCAATTGCTTTTGCTGCCACATCCGGTTCCATTCTTCCTGCACATACAACCGGAATATCTACAAATTTTTTAATATGCGCTACATCATCCAAATTACAATTCTGAGGCATATACATTGGTGGATGTGCCCAATACCAAGAATCATATGTACCATTATCAGCATTAAGCATATCGTAACCAGCATCCTGAAGATACTTTACAGCCTTTTCAGATTCAGCCATATTACGACCTGCTTCTTTATAATCCTTACCTTCAACTTCGTCAGGCATTGCACCTTCGCAGAAACCTTTCATTTTTGACTCAACTGAGTAACGAAGTGAAACAGGGAATTTTTCACCGCAAGCGCCTTTGATTGCTTTAACAACTTCTGTTGCGAAACGGAAACGGTTTTCAAAACTTCCGCCGTATTCGTCAGTACGTTTGTTAAAGAATTCAATTGCGAACTGGTCTAAAAGATAACCTTCGTGAACTGCGTGTACTTCAACACCGTCAACACCAGCATCCATACAAAGTTTTGCAGTTTTAGCATAAGCTTCAATAATTTCGTGGATTTGTTCAACTGTCATTTCAGGGCAGATGATGTCGTGAGCCCAACGAGATGGTTGTGGAGATGGTGAAGCCAATTCGTGAGAAGTATCAATAATTGGTTTTACAAGTGCACGTGTAAATTTATTTTTGTGAAGTGGAGCAATAAGGTCAGTAATAGCCCATGAACGACCCATACCAGCAGTAAGCTGAATGAATAACTTTGCACCTGTTTTATGGATTTCATCCATAAACTCTTTGAGTTCTTCAAACATTTTTGGGTTTTGCCAGAGCCATTTACCTCTGATAGTATCACGAAGTGGTGCAATACCAGGGATAATAAGACCAACATTGTTGTTTGCTCTTTCAATGAAGAGTTTAGCCGCTTCCTTATCAAAATGGCAACCGCCGATTTCAAACCAACCGAAGAGTGATGTACCACCCATTGGGCACATAACAATTCTGTTTTTAATCTCAACATCGCCTATTTTCCAAGGGGTAAACAATGCATCGTATTGTTGATTCATCAAAACACACATCCTTAAAAATTTTATACATTTATATTGTATAAAAAAATGGATGTAAAGTCAAGGATTTTATTGGAAAATAGATGTTAGTTGTCAGTTGTCAGTTGCTTCTTTTTTCTTATTAATATAAAAAGTAATAGAGAAATAACCGCGATAACAATTATATTTATTGCAAAGGAATCATGATAGATGTATTTATCAAAATAAACCCAATAAAAATGTTCTAAACCTTCAAAGCTTAAATCTGCTAATTTTACGAACGGAAATAGAATCAAACCTACGGTGAGTGCAAATAGGATGTAACTATCATTTGTGAAAAAATTTGCAATAACAATACTTATAGCAGGGAGGGCTACACCGAGAAGTACAGAATAATACATATATTTTAAATTTAATCGTTTGTCGAGAATTGTACACAAAAACAGAAAAACAATCATACAATTAAACGCAACTGCAGGTATAATAGCTGACAAAACAATGTCTTCGTTTTTGATGATGTTTTTAAATAAAGTGGTTACAAAAATATCATCCTGAAAAATACAACTTATGAGCCATAATAACATTACAGGAATAATTCCTATAAGAATCTGCGGTGCTTTTTTTAATGTTTTCATAAAACCATCCTTTTTCCCGTTCCCCTTGCAAGTATGTCAATGGTCGGTTAGTGTCTCTCTTTGTTTTTTCTTAATGTGCTTAAATATCGGTAATGACAAAAGTGCTATAATAACGATAATTATTGATAATGTATCGCTTTCTAACCATATATCAAAATCCAGAGCATCAAAGCTGAAATATGCTAATCTTCCTATAGGGTATAGAATTAAACCGATTGTAAACATATATATCCACGAAAGAATGTTTCCGTCATCTGTAAAGAAAGTTGAAACAAAAGCACTTACAGCAGGGAGAAGTACACCTATGAGCGAACCATAATATATATAATCTAATTTGAAGCGTTTGCCGATAAATGACCATAAATAAAGCCATAAGAACATACAAGGGAACATAATAGCAGATATAGTATCAAATAAAGAAATGTGAGTGAGGTATATATCAAAATCCTCGAAAAACTCCATTATAAACAAATCGTCTTGTAGGGTACCAGCCACTATCCAGAAGATTATTGGTGGTGTAATACCTATTAATGTTTGTGGTATTTTTCCCATTCTTTTCATAAAACCATCCTTTTTTTCTTTAAAATCTTGAAAAGTAATAACGACATAAGAGTTATAATTATGATTATTGTTGATATTGTGTCATAGTCTAAATATATAAAGAATATAGAGTGAATATCATTAATATGTAAGAAGGATTCTATACCTTCAATAGCGAAATAAAAAAGCATTCCAATCGGTCGTAAAATTAAACCTATTGTAAACGCATATATCCAAGTGAGAATATTACCATCATCTGTGAAAAATCCGGTAATAACAGAACTTGCCGCAGGGAGAAGCAGACCTGTAAGTGCACCAAAATATATAAAATCTGTTTTAAACCATTTACAAGGAATTGTCCATAAGTAAACCCATAAGAACATACACAAGAACATAGAAACAGTGATGATATCTGCAAAGTAACCGAATCTCTCACTAAAGGTGTTTTCAAATTCAAATGATTCCGTTCTGTATGAAAAGAGAATATCTTGAAAAATAGCCGCTATAACAAGAAAGATTGCGACAGGAATAACACCTATAGAAAATTGAATTATTTTAGTCGATGTTTTCATAAAATCACCCTTTACATTTGATTTTGTAAATAACGAGACTGATAATTGGTGACATAAATCCGATTATTGTAGCAATTATTGAAGAAATATGATCATCAGGAAATGCGCACATCAAACCACCTACAGGAGTACAAAGAAGGAAAGGTAAAGCTGAGAACGGATATATTATATATCCAGCAAGAGAAGAATCACCAATTTGAATCCAACACAGAAGTAACGATATTAAAGGAATTATTTCAGTTATAAAAGCACTTTTCCAATAATATTTTTTATTTGTTCTAGTCGAGTAAAGAGCAATAAATATATTGTAACCCAAAAACAATATAAAGAATATTCTGCCAAGCCCCAGTTCTGAATAACCTAAATCTAAAAGGTCACCACCCACTATTACGCCTGATAATAAAATTGATAACCCCCAGACAAATGCTGATGAAAAGATACCACCTAAAATTTGTTTTATTTTATTTTTGTTTGTCATAAAAAACACTCCTTTTTGTTTTCTTTTCATCTACATAATATCAATTTATTTCTAAGAATGTTCTGAAATGTAACTTTTGGGTGCTTTTTTGTAATTTTTGGAAAGAAAAAACGGATAACGAAAAAATCGCTACCCGTTATGAGTGTATTAAATACTAATTAAATTTTTGTGTCCCACATACCACAGAAACTATCAATTGGGTCCTGACCTTTAAAAGCATCTGGTCCTGTAAGAAGATTATCAACTAAAGCATCAAGTGTAGAAGGCTTTGAGTCGTAAGCATTTATATAAGTTCTTACCTGTGGAATATCTGCAAGCATTGTAGGTGCATTAACACTTATAGCAACAACTGGTGTTTCAAAAACATACCACGGAATTTCACCGCCACCTTTTGACATACCAAATGACGGTCTGCCTGTCATAACATCACAGAGTGTAATAATTAAATCCTGACCTGCAACGAAATCTTTAATAGCATTTTTTCCTGCAAAATAAAGGTTAAGACTTGGTTTTTCACCAGCGGCGATTTGTGCGTTCATTTTATCAAGCGGACTTTCATAAATAAATGCGTCAAAACCTTTTTCAATAAGTCTGTCTTTTAATTCTTCTGCAGGGTTCTTTTTACCTCCGCCCATCATCATTTTCATAAGTGCATCCATAGGACCTGCCGCACCTTTGATATAAACAATCATAACTCGTTTATATTTTGAAGGGGAGAGTGGTAAAACATCTTTGTCTTTGTATTTGACAAGTGTAATTGCGTCTTTGCTTATTGCTTCACTTGCTTTTTTGTATTCATCTTTACCTAAAACTTCATTGGCTGGTGTTTTTGGTACAAGCTCATCTTTTGCTTTTTTATTAAGTCCCATTTTTGCTTTAAGACCTAAAATTCTTGTGAGTGCTTCAACAATTCTTTCTTCTGTGATTACACCTGTTTTATAAGCATTAAGCATGGTTTCAAAGTCTTCATCAGGGTCGTTGAAGAATAAGAACATATCACAACCGGCATTTATTGCAGCAGGGAGCATTTCTTTTCTTGTCATTCTGTCAGTCATAGCAACCATGTGACTTGCGTCTGTAACAACCATACCGTTAAAACCTAATTTTTCTCTTAAAAGACCTGTCATAATTTCAGGGCAGAGTGTTGCAGGAAGCATCTCATCATCAGTAATGCCAGGTTTTACTTCTCTCATATATGTCGGCATCATAATGTGACCGCCCATAATAGCGTCAAGGTCGTTGTCAATTAATTCTTTATAAACATAGCCATAAGTTTCCATCCATTTTTCAGTACCAAAATCGTTTATGTTATTTGAAATGTGTGCATCTCTGAAGTCGATACCGTTACCTGGGAAGTGCTTAGCAGCACATGCGAAACCATCTACTGTATGAGCACCTTTTAAATATTCAACACTCATTTCTGCAACGCGTTTCGGATCGTTACCGAATGCTCGTGAAACTATTTCTGTATTCTGCCAGTTATAATGTATATCACAAACAGGGGCAAATGCCATATTACAACCCATAGCTGCCGCTTCTTCATTTGCATATTTACCTAAATTATAAGCGTGAGTTTTGTTGCGTGTTGCACCGATTTTAATTCCGTTGCCAATGAATGTACCATCTGAGCAACCACCGTCACCGCCAGCTTCTGTATTACAGGCAATAATAAGCGGAATTTTAGCGTACTTCTGCAAAATAGCGTTCTGATTCTGTACTGCAACTGCCGGCATATTGTTATAACGGCATCCGCCTAAGTGATATTTTTCCATGAGGTTTTTAAGGTATTCTTCATCAACACCAGCAGTAAGCTGGAAGAATAACTGACCAACCTTTTCTTCGTCAGTCATAGAAGTAATAGTGTCATTTACCCATTTAATATCTTCATCTGAAAGATAAAATGGTTTTGCTTTTAAATTAACCATATTGAAATACCTGCCTTTTATAAATTTATTCTGCACCGAGATTTTTATAAAAATCTCGTTTTTTTATTATCTCGTACTCTTCGTAAGAACCGTCTAAAAGATATGAAAAGCCTTGATTTATAAAGTTTTGCCACGATTCTTTCTCTTTTTTTACTAAAATAGGGTAGTAGAAAACTCCGTTGGTTTCTGCCGCTTTCAAGTCACCGGGTGCATCACCGCACATAAGAACATTTTCTTTTTCGTAACCCTTTTTTAAGAGCTCAGAAATACAAAAAGCTTTGCTTCCTACATTTTGCGTCAGTACTATGTCAGTATGCTCTAAAAGCGAGTGCTTTTCCCACTCATCCAAAACCGCCCCTAAATTTGCACTTGATACAATCGCGATGTCTGCTTTTTCGTGAGCAAGTTTTAATGCTTCTTTTAAGGCAAATTCATCTTTTCCTGCCCTATTGAAAACATTTGTTGCATCTTTTGTTAGTTTAACAGATTTATTTATTTTTGTTCTATCTACTGGCTTAGGAACTAAACCTAAATCTATTTTCATATTATACAACATTTTTTCCAAAATAAATATCCACATTTTTGAAGTTTATCAAAATGTCACAAAACATTTGTTTCGAAAATTACTATGTAAACCGTCTTTTTTCCCTGTTTTTTATGTGGATGAAGTGGATAACTCCGTTGATAAGTGGGTTTTTTGCATATTTTCCATACTTTTTAATGTGGATAACTTTTTGACACATCTTTTTCATTTTTGACGTTTTTTCACTTGCATTATGAGACCTTTGTGCATTTTGTATAAACGCGTCGATTCGCAACCGACTTTTGTCAAAAAATATTGTATAGGCAACTGTCCGAAATGAAAAAACAATAAAAAAATCATGTGCCAAAATTATTTGACACATGATCTTCATTTACTCTCTTAGAAAATTCTTCTTACAGAAAGGATAGTTCTGTATCCTGCATTCGATACTTTAATACCTGTTGCTGCTGTAGAAGCATGTACAATCTGACCGCCTCCGATATAGATACCTACATGTCCTGAGTAACAAATAATATCACCAGGCTGTGCATCTGCCAAGGATACTCCGTATCCTACGCTTCTTAAAGCACTTGAAGAATGTGGTAAGGATACGCCAAAATTTGCATAAACACTCATAACGAAT
>CALAEU010000246.1 GCA_937891215.1 uncultured Clostridia bacterium | reverse complement strand
CTGGTTTAATTTTTGAATTATTTATTGCTTCTTTCATTGCTAGTTTTGTTGCTTCTAATATATTTACTTCATCAATTACTTTAGATGATGACATACCTATTCCAACACTTATTGCTTCTTGCATTATTGTGTCATATAATTTTTCTCTTTTCTTCTCACTGATTTTTTTACTGTCATTTATATCGTCACATTCAGGGTAAAAGTAATCATCAAACTGCACACCTTTAATATCATAATTCTCTAACAACTCGCGTACACCTGAAAGTATTACTTTTCTCGCCTCTTCATCGGCTGGATTGTAAAACAAACCTTTTTCACAAATAATAAGACTGCTCAAATCTTCATCTTCATTATAAAAAATTTTTGCAGGGTTGTTTTCACTGAGTGAACTTATATTGTTTTCATAAGAAATTCTTAGCGGATTAACCCAAGCATGAACATCTATATTATACTGACTTGCAATTTCTATAAAAATCTTCAACGGGTCAAAAGTTATTTCGTCACCTTCTATCTCAACAATATATTTTGAGGTTGGAAAAACAGAAGATTTATATAAAGCATCGCTGAAACATCTGACCTGATAAAAAACCGTATTAAATTTATTATTACTTAAATTCGTAATTACTTCTTTAACGTTTTCTCTGTACTCGTCCTCAGTCCTACCTTTACAAATATCTGAAATTTCATAAAAACTCAGCCACACACCACGCATTTCAGTCTTTTCTTCTACTTTAACTTCTGCCTGTACCTCCGCTTCATTTTTTACTTCATCAGAAGATTTAAGGCAAGAAGTTAAATTCAATATAAAAATCGCTATAAATAAAACTGCTAATTTTTTCAAAAAATCACCGCCTGTATAAATTATACAAGCGGTAAATAAAAATTATTCAATTATTCTTCTATTTCTTCTTCCACGGTTTCAGAAGAAAAATCGTAATCATCTATATTATCTATACCAACGCCATCTTCCAACTCAATGGTAATTACTTGTGGTCTTTTTTGTTTTGGCAAACTTTTTTCTTTTTCTTCTGATTCCAGTTCTTTTTTCTCATAATGCTTATTAACAATAGCAAACATAACTATATTCACTGCATACTGAATAAGACAAGATATATATTGTACTCTCTGCACAAGAATATATTTATCATTTGTAAACGCTGAATATGAATGCAACGGGAACACCTTTTCACTCAAGAAAAATTTCAGTATAGTGTACGCAATCGAAACTATAACTGACACTCCTGCCAGAAGTCTGATTTTGCCCTCATTTTTATCCCTGAAAAAGTACCATAATGACACGAGCAGCAAAAAGAAGCTGAATGATGCTACCGTTACCAAAACATCAGAAACGAGTGTAAAAAACGAGTTATTAAGATTGAATAATGTTTTCTGAACTAGAGTTTTAAAAAAATGAGAAACAAACACAAATATTAAAAAAGCTTTTAAAACTTTAAGTTTCTTCTGACTTTTTATGTCTTTTATTTTTCTATGCGCCGCTTTTTCATCATTTAATGCTAGATATGATAAAAATGTAAATATATAAACTGACAAATCAGGTAACTTATTAAGAAAACCTATTTTAGTTTCAATTGACGGAAACTCATAAGTCGCCCACAAAATTGCATTGCTTATAAAAAGCAACGCAGTAGAAACCATCAGTACTCTTGCTGAGTTTTTTAAAAATCTTTGTTTTAACATAATATCACTTTCAAAAAAACAGGCGACAAAGCTGATGCCATGTCGCCCTTAATTGTAACCTGATTATAAATCTTGTTTTTGTGAAGCTACTTGCAATTGTTCTTTGCCGAGTGCCTGAATTTCTTCAGCAGTAGCATCTGCAAGTTTTGCAGCCATTTGTTCACGGCGAACAAGAAGTTCAGCGTACATACGCTCTCTTTTCTCACCACTTAAATCGTAGAAGAGAATCGGAATGATACCTAAGAGACCTGTAAGTGTAGGAATAATTGTCGCAATAGCGAAAAGACCATGTTTTGTTTCGTCTGTCTGAGCCTGACCACGAGTATAAGAACTGATGTCGTAACCAATCATCTTCTTAAGTTGTAATGAAACTGCAGAGTTCAAGATACTTGCAAGTTTCTTGGTAAGTTCTCTTGCAACAGAAGTCATAGCCTCTGTACGATAACCATTTTTCCATTCACAGTAGTCCATAGATTCGTTGTACATTTCACTAGGAATAACACGACGAACACCCCAGAATACCATGTAAATAGCTTCTTTTATTGCCATAACAAAGAACATTGGCAGAACTTTCTTATAAAGGCCGTTATGCTTACCACCTATCATACCAACGAGATATACAGGAATATCGAGAAGTGGTTGAATCTTTGTTGAAACAAGATAAAGAGTCTTTGTTGAGAATCTTCTTCTGAACCATGGTACAAAGTAGAATGAGAATGGGTTAATAATAGCACCCGGAATACCTGCAACCATTGTCATAGAAGCAAAGTTCAAAACATCTATGTAGTAGTCGTTTATACTACCGCCAACACTAAAGTTAGAAAGTGTTTCTGAAAGAGTCAATAACAAGATTGGCTTATTGTTGATAACTGATTTAAGTCCCTGAATAACACTTGGTGTTTCTATGGACTGCATAACTCTTTCACGCGTCATAACACAGAACGCAAGAGCTGCAAAGCCACTTACAATTGAGGTAAAGTTACCCATAACCATAAATGTACTTGTGTATGAAAGGTTAATAACTTTGTTACCTATAAGGTCGAGAAGAACTGTAAGAATCTGTTGCGGTAGTTTTTCACCCAAAAGGCCCGAAACAAACTCGGCAACAGTAATAAGCCTTGTTCTGTCAACAGGGTGAGGCGTAATTGTTGCTAACATACCGGTTCGTGCGATAGCCCTGAACGTTCCGGCACCCTCACGCACAATCGTGAGAATAAAGTAAGTAATAAATTTACTTATATCTCTGGCGCCTTTGCCTTTGAATATCATAGGCATTAACCAATAGAAACAAGTACCTATTGTACCAGGAATACCAAGAGCAACAAGATACGGTTTAAATTTACCCCAACGAGTACGGGTTCTTTCAACGATTGCCGCTGTAAATACGTCGTTGATAACATCCCAAAATCCGTTTACAACGCGCACGATGGTTTGATAATCAAGGTCAATCTGAAGAATATTAGTAACGAAACGGTCGCTGAAAGAGTCAATATTAAAACTTTGGCACATATCATAAATAACATACCAAACAGTTTCTTTAAGACCTACATAACGGCGATTTTCATAAACATATTCTCTATTTAATTCACCTGTCGAATCAGTACCAACCGCAACGCTTTCTTGGACTTCTAAATTTTCGTTTTCCAAAAAAGACACCTCCACGGTTACATATCTTGATAATTATAGCATAGCAATTAAAAGTTTGCAACAAAAATAAGTAAAATTAATCCACAAAAAACAACCTTGTTGAAAATGGCAAATTTCACAACACTAAGTTGTGCAAAATCACAATAGCAAATAATATATCAATCTCGTCCCAGGAGATAATATTCCGTGCTTAAATATGAGAACGAAGTATCAAACTCGCTTTCGCGTTTCTCTTCATACATAAGTCCCGAAATTATGAAATCAACATTATCTTCAATTAGCATATTGAACATTTCGTCTGCACTTGTTACAACTATTTCTAAATTATAGCCTAATGAATTTGCAATTATGTTGGCAATATCCACATCAATTCCTACAACATAACCGTTTTCAGTCAAATCTGTGTATGGTGCACCCACAATATCCGTTCCCATTATAATTGTCGGTGCATCAGATGATAACTGTTTTAATTCAGGGTAATAACCATCATCTGTTTTATACGCTTCTTTGATTTTGTTTATTGTACCATTTTCCTGAAGTTCCAGTATTTCTACATTGAATTTCTGCAATAATTCTGCGTTGTTATGAAAATATATGCAGTATTCCGTTGTAAAAGGCAAAACCTTTACAGTGTTTATTTTACGCCCATCCGCTTTATATAACGAATAAGAAAACTCATCTAACACGAGCAAATCTGCATTTTTTGTTTCTACCGCAGTTAACGCACCATCTTCTGTTGAAAAAGTTCTAATTTCTTTTACTTCATTTTCAATAGTTTTTGCTGCTTCGTAAGATAATGAATCTATTTCTACTGCAACAGTCTTTTCATCAATCTCCATTTTGGCTTCTTCTTTTTTACAAGAAGAAAGAAAAAACGAAAAGCAAAGTATTATTGAAACAATAGTTTTAATCTTCATAAACAAGTCCTTTTAACACTTCAAACTATTTAATACATAACATAATACTTTACTTTTCGACAAATTTCAACATTTTAATTAAATAAAACAAAAAATACAGAATCAGGAAAGAAGCGAACGCAGTATAAACTGCAAAACCTGATTCTGTGATTTTTTCAGGAATATTAATTTCAAAACTAATATTCCTCCCCCTTAGGTTTTAAAAACCCCCGTTAAAACAATTGGTGTGATAACTGTTTCAACGTTTTTTATTTTAACACAAAAAATAATTTTTTGAAGTAGTTTCAGCCAAATGATGGATTTTTGACTAAAAATGACATTTTTTTGCATTTTATTTTGATTTTGTTAATTTTATAGTGTATTTATTTCTTTATGGTTATAAATATGTGTTAGGTGTTAGTTCAAGTATAAAACATTCTATCATTTGTATCAGTTGTCAGAAAAGTGCTGAGTGCTGAAGGCTGAGTGCTGAGTTTCGGGTCTGCGACAATTTTAATATTATAAAAA
>CALAEU010000245.1 GCA_937891215.1 uncultured Clostridia bacterium | reverse complement strand
AGGACCTCTCGCACCATCTTTTTCACCCGGTGTCAATTCTTCAGGTGTTGTAAATGTTTTACCGCCATCGCGTGAAACACAAGAGTATGTACGCCAGTCCGAAATTGGTTTACCATATTTAAAATAAAGGCAGATAGAATTATCCTCTCTTAAATGTAAAACCGGGTTCCAGTGTGGTAATTCTTTTCCATCCACACTTATAGCCTGTGGTTCTGACCACTCACCATTTTCTCTTACAGAAATATAAATTTTAACATCATCATTACCCTCTTTGCTTCCGCCAAACCACGCAGCAATTACTGTATCGCCAAAAGGTAAAACTGTTGATGCGTGGCAATTATTCATATATTTATCGACTGGAAAAATTTCTTCTTTTATAGATTTTATAACATTAGTCTTCATCTTTTTTTCTACGCCCCATATCTTTATCTGGTATTTGTTTTTCTTCTCTCGGTTTTGCTTTTTTACGCGCTTCGTAAACCTGCTCGTAAAATTCAAAATCGTCATAAGCAGAATTTTCTGTATCTTTATCTAAATAATCAAAAGCATTCCAACCTTTGTCTTCTCTTAAAGACCTGTTAGTTTTGTTCTGCTCCTGATAATTAAATTCATTCACTCGTCTGAATTCTTTAAATCTTTTATTCTTTTCTTCTTCATCATAACCTATATCCATTATTATAGGCTCTGGTTTTTCCATTTTTACAATGGGCTTGGTTTTTTCTACAATATACACTTCGTCTGCATAGAGATCTGATGAATTTTCAACAAATGACGGAAATCCCGGTTCTCTTGTAAGTTTTTTGTACGCAGAAAAATTTACTGTAAATCTTATAAGTCCCGGCAACATAGTTATACAAAAATATGTAAGAACAACAAATACAAAACCTGCCGCTACCATATTACTTCCAATTGATGAGCAATATGAAAAAACACTACCTATTATTAACGGAACACCTATTATCTGGTCCAGTTTTATAAAATTTGTACCGAAGATATAAACAACAAGCGAAACAAAATATATCGCTGCACCAAAACCCATACCACCGACATTCGCAGTAAGAATAAGTAACATTAAAAACATAATCATATACACTTCATATTTGAATATATTACGTTTTATATCATTCCATTCACCCATAAAAAAGCGCTTTTCTTCCATTGGTGCTGTTTTAAAATCATTGTGCGGTATTACAATATCAATACCCAATATCGAGAATTTATACTTATACTCTTTTTTCTGTTCAGCAGTATATTTAATCTCTTTTTCTTCATAATAAGTGCCTGCAACATCTTTTTCGTGTTGCTTTAATTCTTCATAACGAAGACTATTCATTCTTCTTACTTCTTCATCTATAATTTTATCTTCTTCGTTAAACGGATTAAAAGAGGCCTCAACTCTTTTTTCTGCAACTGTTTTTTCGTCTTTGTTTTTTAGGTATATTTTATCTGCATACATATCTGCAGTGCTGAAAACAAAGTGTGGGAAACCTTTTCGCTCTTTTAATCTGAGATACACTTTTTCATAATTATAAATTGCCTTGTGCGAAAAATAAGTGTTTACTATATGCGGTGTTGACAACACGAGTGCCGCAGGTAATGTAAGTTCTTTAAAATCTATACAAGAAGCTGAAAATGAAAATAGCATTGTACTCAAATATGAAAGAAAATAAATCCATTTTATACTTTTTGAAACTATAATTGCTTCAAAAGCCAGTATAATCATACTTATAATACATACAACTATAGGGATTTCGTTACTTATTTCTGCCTCTGAAAAAATCAGATAATATATATTTATAAACGACATAAAAATTGCCGCTATTGCAGAAAATCTTATTATTTTATTATTCTTTTTCCAGTTTGCCATCATTTCCTGAACATCTTTTAATTTTGCCGCAGGAACATAGCAAATTTCCATATCCAATCTCTCGCTGAATTTTTTCATATAATACCCCTTTATAAAACTTAATCAGTATCCACTGCCCTGCTCACATTTTGCTATTGAAACAATTCTTGAAGTCCCAAGTCTTTGGGCACCCAATTTAAGAAAATCTTCCGCATCTGTAAGCGAAGCAATACCACCAGCTGCTTTCATTTTTACATTCTCACCTATATTTTCACTAAAAAGTTTTATATCTTCTCTTGTAGCACCTGCGGTAGAAAATCCCGTTGATGTTTTAATAAAATCTGCACCTGCTTCAGTTACAATTTTACATATTTCAATTTTTTCTTCATCTGTCAAAAGACATGTTTCAATTATTACTTTCAAAATTTTATCGCCACAAACAGCTTTAATTGCTTTAATTTCTTCTTTAATAAAATCGAATTTTTTCTCTTTTGCCCAACCGATATTTATAACCATATCAATTTCGTCAGCACCATTTTTTATTGCGTCTTCTGTTTCAAAAATCTTCACTTTAGTTGTGTTATAACCATTAGGAAAACCTATAACTGTACAAATCTTCATATTATCGCCACAATAATCTTTACATTGTTTAACAAATGACGGTGGCACACAAACACTTGCAGTAGAAAATTTCATAGCATCATCACATATAACTTTCATTTGTTCCCAGGTAGATTCCTGCTTTAAAAGTGTGTGGTCAACATATTTTAAAATCTTTCTGATTTCCATTAAAAATTCTCCTCTTTGCATTTATTTATTATATTGTAGCATTTTTTATAGAAAAGGTAAACAGTATTCTTAAAATATCATAGTATTTTATGATTGATTTAATTATTTTTTTATGGTAGAATTTAGGATGTATTTTTGTATTTAAATATTATTTATAAATCAAGGTGATTATTTTGAAAAATGTTCTTGTAATTTTTGGCGGTGCATCAAGCGAATATGAAGTTTCTCTTCGCTCTTCTGCATCAGTTTTACGAAACATAAACAGAGACAAATATAATGTTTACACATTAGGTATTACAAAAGACGGTCGTTGGCTTTTTTACGATGGTGACATCGACAGTATTGAAAATAATAGCTGGGCAGAAAAGAATACTGTTTCTTCAATTATTTCACCTGACAAACTGGAAAAATCTCTTTTGGTTTTCAAAGGTGAAAAAATAGAAAAAATAAAAATTGATATTATATTTCCGGTTATGCACGGTAAAAATGGCGAAGACGGTACAATTCAGGGTATATTTGAAATGGCTGATATTGCGTATGTTGGTTGCACACCACTCGCAGGTGCTATGTGTATGGATAAAGCAATTACTAACACAATCTGCGATGCCGCAGGTATTCCACAGGCAAAATGGGTGGCATTTACAAAATATGAACTCGACAACAACAAAGTTGATTTAAAAACAGCAATTGATTATTTAAAATTCCCGATTTTCGTTAAACCTGCAAACGCTGGTTCTTCTGTTGGTATTACAAAAGCACATAACGAGGAAGAATTAGAAAAAGCATTGGAAATCGCATTTAAAGAAGACAGAAAAGTTCTTCTTGAAGAAACTTTAGTTGGCCGTGAAATTGAATGTGCAGTTATGGGTAACGACGAACCTGTTGCTTCTTGCGTTGGTGAAATTTTACCTACTGCAGAATTTTATGACTACGAAGCAAAATACATAAATGACTCAACTGGTCTTGCAATTCCTGCCCAGTTACCAGATGGCGTAGAAGAAAAAGTTCAGGAAGCAGCTAAAAAAGCATATCTTGCTCTTAACTGTTCAGGACTTTCACGCGTTGACTTCTTCCTTTTAGGAGATGGCAGAATCTGCCTTAATGAATTAAACACACTCCCGGGGTTTACATCAATTAGTATGTTCCCTAAACTCTTTGCAAAGGTGGGTGTACCTTACAGTGAACTTATTGACAGACTGTTAGCGTACGCAGAAGAAAAGCACAATGAAAAATGATGTAATGATAAAATTTGTCACTGTGCAGACCACAGATGACAACGAGAGTGACACATTAGAAATAAACTCCCGTGGCACTTACCTGAAAACCGACAACGGTTACATAATTGAATATAAAGAGATAGACGAAGAAATGGAAGGCTCTGTAACAACCATTTCACTCGATTCTCCAGAAAAGGTTACAATAACACGAAGTGGTAACTACAATCTATAACGCAATCAAAAATCTTGGCGACTACGTAAACAGATTATACAGAGACATCCAGACAGAACTGCCGAACGAAATCTATTTCATCACAACCCAGGAGCTGGAAGACCTGTATCCAAATAAAACACCGGAAGAAAGAGAAGACCTGATTACGAAACAGCACGGCGCCGTATTCATCGAAAAAATTGGCGGCACACTGAACGAACGAATTTTAGGCGTTGAGTTTATTTTATCTATCTTAAAACACGGTTCTTTTCACATTGGGGAAGGAGAATTCCCGTACATTTATAATGACGAGAAATCAAAAGAGGATAAAATCGCTGAATTAGAGGTGTTGTTATCACAGCTTAAACGTATAAAATCTGTTCTTGATGCAATGAATGTTAAAACGGATCTGAATATTCAAGATTGTAATCAAGATGATTTTAAAGGAATTAATTTAATACTTGGAACTATCGGTGAGGGAAGGCCAATTAAAGAAGGGCCTAAAAATCCTAACGAAGTACAAACAATTATTATTTCAAACATTAAATTGGCTGTTATTTATTTAAAAAATAAGAAAGGAGAGAATTTATGAAACACGCGGTTACTTATGAACTGTTAAAAAAAGATAGCAGAACAAAAGCTAGAAGAGGTGTAGTTCACACTCCTCATGGAGATATTCAGACACCTGTTTTTATGCCTGTTGGTA
>CALAEU010000244.1 GCA_937891215.1 uncultured Clostridia bacterium | reverse complement strand
AGACACGGCGTATTATATTCCAGCGTAATTACAACTAATGATTTAATCGGAGGGGGAAAGAAGCACTTTCCCCACTCTGAATGGGGGTTTTAATATGAAAAATAAAGAAAGTATATTGAAGAAAGAAATAGATATTGCTAATTTAAGCGTTTCAATTATTCCTACAATTGCTTTTATAATTGTTTTTGCACTTGCGTTTTCTGTAAGTGTATTGGGTGAATATTATGTTAATAATGGGTTCGATTTAGTGCACGATGTAAAAAGTTTATCAAGAGATTATCTCATATTAAGCTATCTTGATTTTGATGTACTTGTAACTCTTATAGGCGGTGCTTTAATAGCGTTGTGGAACTTCTCGTTTTTGCTTAATAAAAATCACGCAAGAGCAGTTTTAGTGCAACCTAAAAAGAGAGGTGCGATATTTTACAACAAGGTAACTATTCCTTTAATAGCGCTTGTTTTAATTGTGATTGTTATTAAAATTATCGCATTACTTGTAAATATTAAATATAATAATAACCTTGCTGATGGTTACATAGCACCATTTATTGCAAATGTACTTGTGTCTCTAACAACACTTTTCTGGGGATATATGTGCGGTGTTGCAGGAACAATTTTACCAAACAGAAAAGTTGAAGCAATTCTTGGTGGTGTTTCTATCGCTTTATTACCTAATGCTATAATAAATATATTTAATTTTTCAGCAACTGCATTTTTGCGTGGTTACACATTTGAAAATTATGTTGATATGTTTGCATTAACAATTTTAGACCCATTAAGAGAATTTTTTAGTTATAGTTCATACAAAACACAAAGGTACATTTTTATTCATTCTGCAATATGGATTGCGGTATCGGTTTTAGGCTTAATTTTAATAAAAGGTTATTTTGAAAAGAAATATAAATTTGAAAACTGCGGTATGGTAAATAAAAATAAATTTATCACCTTTGTCTCGGGTTTTTCTTTACCAATAGTTTTAAGCGGATATTTAACAGATGAACTCTTTTACAACCTGAACCCTAATGCGAATGTTATAAATATCAGTACAACATATAGGAATAATTTGTATTATGAACGATTTACACCTGAAGAACCATATATTCTATTAGCGGTTTTTGTAGTTCTTGCTATAATTCTTTCACTTGTTTTCAATATAATCACTACTGTGAAAATCAGTAACTTAAAAGAAAAAGCAAAACCTATGATTGTAATATTGGGTAGCACAGTTATAATTTCTCTTGTTTGCTTAACAGGTGGTTTGGGTTATGAAAATAGGTTGCCTGGTGTAGAAGATATAGAGACAGTAGAGGTTCAGGCACCTTACGATTTAGTTGAAAATAATGCCGAACTTATTGGTATTGCGGATTACTATGATGTTAACACGGCTGTTTTAAGAGAGGGTATTAAGTTTGATAATGCAGAAGATATTGAAAAGGTTCTTGCTATTCATTCTTTAGTAATGGAAGATAAGAATAAAGAAACAACAGAGGGCATAAAATTCACTTACAAATTAAAAAATGGTTCAGTTATAGAAAGAAGTTACCGCTATATAAGTAAAGACTGTACAGAAGAAATTCTTAAACTCTGGAATACAAACAAGGTTAAGGAATTATATAAAACGCTTTTATTAACTGGATGCAAAAAGGAAAATGAATTATATGGCATATCACTCTTTGAAAAAAGTTGTTTTTCTATGTATGGTAATGTTTATATTCAATCAAAGGATGCTGTAGTTTCTTCTTTAAAAGATGTGTTAAGTGAAAAAGAAATAAAGGAATTAAAATCAGCACTTTATAAGGATATTACTTCACTAGCACATTTTGAATGGTTTAAACCAACTGAAAGTTATGGTTTATTGCAATTCAGTCAAGAGGAAATTGTCGAGGGTGAATTACCGTTTGTTATGACAGGTCAATCTACAGTGGCATTTCAGGTTACAAAGGAAATGGTAAATACAGTAGAATTTTTAAAATCACACGATTTAATGAAGTTCTTTGAAATTACAAGAGAACCTGTAAAAGTATATCTTGTAGATGTTAATGAGTTAGGAGAGTATTACAAAGACCTTTTACAGGAAGTAGACAGTCTTGTCTACTGTGATTCTTACCCGATGCAACACAGAATGATGTTCGCAGCAGAAACTTCTGTTTCGAGGCATCTCTATATAAAAGATGCAGAACCGATGTTTAATATAAACGAACCGTGGTGTAAAGAATTAACCACCGAAGAATATAAAGAATATATAGAAAAATCACACATAAAATATTTTTCAGGTGAGGGCGGAAAACTTTTAATTGTTGCGTATCCTGAAAGCAATTGTGCGTATGCACTCGTTTTGACGTAATTAGTATGCAAGTTGCAAGTAAGAGTAGTGCTGAGTTTCGGGACTTGCGGTCGGCAATTATAACAGTTGCGAGTATGGCTAGTTGGCTAGTGGTCAGTTGTTAGTCGTCAGTGATTAGAAAGAGAAACTACATTCTATTATTTAAGGTTAAACCAAAAATAAAAGAATGTAGTTTTTTATTTATATCTAATTATAATCAAATGCGAAGCGTTTCCTTAACTCAGCATTCAGCACTTTAAAAGTCAATCGGCTCAAACAAGAAGCTGAACTTAAATGTCTTATCGTCTAAAAGTCGTTTGTTTTCTTCATTATTAAGTTCACTGTTTTCGCTTATTGCGTTAAATCTCCAGTCGATGTTAAGAATTGTTCTTGGTTCTTTCTGTAACTCGAAATCGTGAGCAGTTTCAGTTAATTGCTCTGCTGAATAGTGCGAGGCATTAAATGAAAAGTCTTTTGTTTCGTCACAAGGTGTAACGCGAAGACCTACGCCACCCATTTCACCAACATCAACTCTTCTTGTTTTGTAGTGAGAAGAGTTTTCCTGTGGTCTTACATAATGCACAAAGTTATCTGTAACAGTTAAATCATATTCACCAAAACGAGCAGATTTATAACGGTCAGGGTAAGTTTCTGTAAAGCCTAAACCGAAATATCTTAACTTTTCGTTTTCTTCTTTTAATATGAATTCAATACCAAAACGAGGAAGAAGTGGTGCAACATCTTTTACAGTACCATCTGCAGTAATTTTGAAAGTACCGTCATTGTTAAAGATGTAAGTAAATATACCTTTGATTGTAGATGGACTTGCAGGGCCACCGAAAGCAATAGATGTTTCAATTTCTACTGCATCTTCTTTTTTAGTTACTTTACTGTAATATGTTTTCTGGTAAGCCTTGTGTAAATTGTTATCGTACCAAGCGTCTGCAGAACCACGGTTGTAGCAAGGTGCGTGCCAGATTTGTAACCTTGTAGGTTCGTCTAAAAGCTCAGTGTCGTTACGCTTTATTGACTTAATTCTGCCGTAACTTTTGTCAAATATATACTCGTTATTACCAACTTTAATTTCTGCAAAGCGGTCGTTCTCATTAACGGAAATTTGATATTTTTCTCGTGTCAAGCTCGAAGCCTTTACAGGTAATTCAAACTGACCGAACCCTATTTCATAACCTTCAGGAGCCCAAGGTGTTTCTACATTCTGGTGAACTGTAACAGTCAGAAAAGCGTTTTCAGTTAATGTTAATTCATCAGGGTCAAAGAGTTTAAACTCTTTCTCTTGCTGAGCTTCAATATCAAGACTTTCAATAATACCTTGTTTTACTAATTGTTTGCCATTTGTAACCTGCCATTTTAAGAAACAGGTTGAAAGAGATGTATAATAAAGCACACTCTTAACTTTTAATGTACCGTTTTCATAAGACATTCTGAAAGGCTCATACACCTTTTTCATATCAAAATAGCCTGGTCTTAAAGTTCTGTCAGCAAACACAAGTCCATCTATACAACAAATGCTGTTATTAGGGAAATCACCAAAGTCACCGCCATAATAGTAACGAGGTTTACCATCATCACCTGGCATAGAAATTGAGTGGTCTGCGAATTCCCATATACAACCACCGCAGAAGTTGTCATACTTATCAACTAATTCCCAGTAGTCATATACATCACCGGTTGACATTGAGCATACATATTCACACATATAGAATGGTTTGTTATATTGCTCGTCATTTAAATATTTATCAATATATGTAACGCCTGCATACATTCTGCTTTCAACATCAGAAATATCGCTGAAGTTTTCGCCTTCAGGAACTGCTTTGAATTCAAGGTGAGAGTTTTCGTAATGCACTAAAGCATTTTCATCACGGGATTTTATAAACTCTCTCATTGCTCTGTGGTTTACACCGCAACCGCTTTCATTACCGAGTGACCACATAATAACACAACCGTGGTTTTTATCTCTTTCGTAAAGAGTTTTTGCTCTGTCAACATAAGAAAGTTTCCAGTCGGGAGAAGTTGAAAGGAATGACCAACGAGTCCAATCCCAGTCACTTTCTGTATTAAAGCCCATACCGTGAGTTTCAATATCTGCTTCGTTTATAATGTAGAAACCGAGTGCTTCTGCCAAATCATAAAAACGAGGGTCGTTAGGGTAGTGAGATGTTCTTATAGCGTTTACATTTGCTCTTTTGAGTAAGAACAAATCTCTTACCATATCTTCCATAGAAACAGTATAACCGCCTGTTGGTGAGTTGTCGTGACGGTTAATACCACGAAGTTTAACTGCCTTACCATTTATAAGGAATTTTTTATCCTCAATTTTAACTTCTCTTAATGCTAACTGTAATGGAATCATTTCATCATCAACAGTAATGAAAAGTGTGTAAACAAATGGTGCTTCGTCATTCCACATTACAGGGTTTTCAATAGGTAATGTGAATTCTTTACTGCTTACTTCACCTTCGTCAATTACATTGCCCAAAGGATGAACAATACCGTAAATAATGCTTTCTGCATTGTCAATATCACACTTGATATTAAGTGTGCATTTTGTATAGTCTTCATTAAAACTCTGACGGATTTCAATATCTTTAAGGTAATTCTGATTTCTACTTAAAATATAAACTTCTCTGAAAATACCTGAAAGGCGGAAGTGGTCCTGGTCTTCTAAATATGAACCATCACACCATTTTAAAACGAGAACTTTAATTTCGTTTTCGCCTATAGTAACATATTCTGAAATATCAAATTCACTTGTTGAGTGGCTTACCTGACTGTAACCTACAAATTTATTATTTATAAAAAGATAGAAGCAAGAAGCAACACCTTCAAAGGTGATTATGCTTTTTCTCTCTTTCATTTCTTCTGTGACTGTGAATTTTTTAGTATAAAGACCACAAGGGTTTTCATCAGGCACAAAAGGTGGGTCAACCTGGAATGGATAGTAAAGATTTGAATAAAGTGGTTTGTCAAATACACCTATATCATAAAGTTGGAAGCACTTAGGTACTTCAACTTTCATATTGTCTTCATAAAGAGATTTATCGTCAATTTCAATATTATATAAATCTTCAAAACTATTAAAATATTTAAAATTCCATTCGCCTGAAAGATTTAACATATATTCTGATTTATTTCTGTCACCTGAAAGAGCAGTATCTAAAGTTGCGTAAGGAATAAAATATGCTCTTGGGGGCAATGTGTTAATGTGAAGATTTGTTAAATCTTCGTGGTAACGGGTAATTTTCATAGAAAAAGCCTCCATAAAAAAATTATAAAACTATTTTATCATTTATAGTAATCATTGTAAAGACGATAATTGACAAATATTATATAATTTAGTATTATATAAAGCAGTTTTATAAATTTGTTATGGAGGAATTTTGAGTGAAATCGGAACTTTTAAAACTTTTGTGCCGAAATGCAAGATATACTAACGAAGAATTAGCAGTTATGCTCGGCAGTGATGAAAAAACTGTTGAAAAAACTATTGAAGAGTTAGAAAAAGAAGGTATTATAAGAGGTTACAAAGCTGTTATTGATTGGGATAGCTTTGACGATGCTTATGTTTCTGCAATAGTTGAACTTAATGTTGTTCCTAAAGCGGATTTAGGTTTTGAAGAAGTTGCTGAAAAAGTTATGTCTTACCACGAGGTTGAATCTGTTTATTTAATGTCCGGTTCTTATGACCTTAATGTTGTTGTTAAAGGTAAAACGCTTCAGGATGTTGCCCGTTTTGTTGCAAGAGAACTTGCTACAATTGATTCTGTTACATCTACAACAACTCACTTTGTTATGAGAAGATATAAAGAAATGGATGTTCATTTGTGCGATATGGAGCACGATGACAGGGGGCAATTTTTATTATGATAGATTACGGTAAAATTTTAAACACAACCGTAACAGAGATTAAACCCTCGGGCATAAGAAAGTTTTTTGACATTGCTGAAACTATGGAAGATGTTATATCTTTAGGTGTTGGTGAGCCCGACTTTCAAACTCCGTGGAGAATAAGAAAAGCAGGTATAAACTCACTTGAACGAGGCAAAACAAAATACAGTGCCAACAAAGGCTTAGGTGTTTTAAGAGTTGAAATTTCACGCTATTTAGAGAGAAAATACAACCTTAAATATAACCCTGACTCAGAAATTCTTGTTACTGTTGGTGGTAGTGAAGCAATAGACGGTGCTATAAGAGCGATTGTTAATTTTGGTGATGAGGTTATAATTCCGCAACCGAGTTATGTTTGTTATGAACCAATTACACGCCTTGCGGGTGGTGTGCCTGTTATTATTGAAACAAAGGCAGAAAACGACTTTAAAGTAACACCCGAAGAATTAAGAAACGCAATTACAGATAAAACAAAGGCGTTAATTCTTCCGTATCCGTGCAACCCGACTGGTGCGGTTATGGAAAAAAGTGATTTAGAAGCACTTTACGAAGTCATTAAAGATACAAATATAATCGTTATTTCAGACGAAATCTATTCTGAACTCACTTATGGTGATGCGCCACACACACCGGTTGCATCTTTAGAATGTTTTTATGACAGAACTATTACTATAAATGGTTTTTCAAAAGCATTTTCGATGACTGGTTGGCGTCTTGGTTATTGTTGTGGTCCTGAAGAAATTTTAAGTCAGATTACAAAAATTCATCAGTTCAATATTATGTGTGCACCGACTACTTCGCAGTATGCCGCAATTGAAGCGTTAAGAAACTGCGACGAAGATGTGGAAAGAATGCACGAAGAATATGACAGAAGAAGAAAACTCATTGTAAATGGATTTAATAAAATCGGTCTTACCTGTCGTGAACCAAAAGGGGCTTTTTATTCTTTTCCTTGTATTGAGAGTACAGGTCTTAAGAGCGAAGAATTCTGTGAAAGACTTTTAAGAGAAAAGAAAGTTGCGGTAGTGCCCGGTACTGCATTCGGAAAAGGTGGCGAAGGCTTTATAAGAGCATCTTACTGCTACTCAGTTGAGCATATTATTAAGGCGCTTAAGAGAATTGAGGAGTTTGTTCAGGAATTGAATAATTAATTCGGAATTCGTAATGCGTAATTCGGAATTAAAGGGTCTGCGACGCTATTATATAGTAAAAAACAAAATTATCCTATCATTTTTAGTTAATCGAACTTCAAAATGGTAGGATGTTTTCGTTTCTGTAACACCATCAACTGACAAAAGGTTGACATTTTTTTAGTATATGTTATAATATAAATGAACAGGAAACTATCCGATAAACGGTTAGTCCTGCAAATAGTTAAAAAGATTTAACCGCTTAGTTTGCTGGACAGGGCGGTTATTTCTTTTTTGTTATATTAACAACGAGTGTGATGACAGTGGGTATTGTATCATAAAGTTTAAAAAACGCAAGATGTTTGTCAAAATAAAAATTTTATTTGAAAGGAAAATATTATGATCGTTTTTAATCACGAAGAATGCGCAACCAAGCCACGCGCAGACATGTTTTTACCCAATAGTTTGAATGGATTGGGAATTTTTCTTGATATTGTTGCAATCGTTTCAGGCGCCATTGCCATCATTACACAGGCATGGGGACTTTTTCTCGGCACTGCAGCCTGTGGAATTCTTGGAATCGCCGCTTATTTATGTTGGAAAAATCAAACGATCCGTATTCTTGATGAATACAGATTCGAATATACTACGTTTTTGGGAAAGAAAACAACATATTATTTTAAGGATATCAAAGCCTTGAAAATGAATTCGGATT
>CALAEU010000243.1 GCA_937891215.1 uncultured Clostridia bacterium | reverse complement strand
CCGACGGTGAATCAAATGTTAATTTACCAGGTATCATTTTCGGTGGTAATCAAGAGAGCGATGAAGATGTTACAAATAATGCTTCGTTGTTGAGTATGCTTAGTGAACTTTTACAGTCAGATGGCGGTAACCTTTCCGAAGATATTCTTTCTCTTTTTAAGAATATTACAGGAATTGAGAGTATCGACAAGGTGGAAATTCCGAATCTTATTTCTAAACTTCAAGAAAATAACTTCTTTGAAGCTATGGGAATGGATGAAGATGCAGCAGATACGCTTTATACTATGGGTAACAATGCTTACAATTATATTGATGCCCAGACAGAAGCAGTAAGGAATTATATAAATTCTAAACTCGAAGCGACTGAAACTAACCAAAAACCGGTTGTAACAGGCACAATGCAGACTGCAGGAGTGAGTAAAACTGAAAATGTTGAATTAAAAGCAACAAACGAAATGCCAATTACTTCAGTAACTTTCGAAAAAACTTCTGAAACACAGTTAATTCAACCAATGGGTGTTACTGTACCAAATATGGTTTCTCAAAGAGTTGTTAAAGCTGATTTAAGTGCTTTAGGGCAACTTAATGATGATAATAACAACACTAATGAAACTAATGATTTCTCTGCTCAGTTAAGCGAAATTGCAATGCCAAATGCTAGTTCAGATGTAGGTATAACCAGAATCGAATTACCTAAGGCGGAAACTCTTAGTAATCCGTTGTTTAATGAGTTTAATATTGCGGAACAAATCACTGATGGTGTCAAGGCAAATATAAACCTTGAAAAAAGTGAATTTACCGTTAAGTTAAATCCTGAGGAATTAGGCGAGTTAACATTAAAACTTATTGAAGAAAACGGAAAAATGGTTTTGGATATTACTGCAGCAAGTGAGAAAACTGCAAGAATGTTAAATGGTGACATTACAGCACTTCGCGAATCTGTTGGCTCAATGAATATTGAGGTAAGAGAAGTAACAGTTTCTGCACCTGAAGAAATTCAGGAAAACAATGCACAGTTTAATATGACAAATCAGCAATTCTCAGACAGACAACGAGCATTCCAGAATCAGCAACAGCAGGATAATAAACCTTATTACGTAGCAGAACATTCAGTTTATGGTGCGGAAACGGTTACCAACGATTATGCAGGTAGAATTAAGTCGGCTGTTGACGGATTAGACACTTATGTATAAGTGAAAGGAGGAAATTAAATGGGCGATTACACAACAGACAGAGTTTTAGGTAGTAGCCAGACTTACAATGCAGTGTTTACTGATAAGAAGGATAATTCTACTCTTACTCAGGAAGATTTTTTAAAGCTTATGATTACAGAGCTTACTAATCAGGATATGAACAACACCGCAGACACAAGTCAGATGGTAAACCAGATGACTCAGTTCTCAAATATGCAGGCAATGCAAGAAATGCTTTCGTACTCAAGAACAAGTTATGCAATGTCATTAGTTGGTAAAACAGTTACAGCATCCCGTTACACAGTAAGTGGTGAACTTGATACTACAACTGGTAAAATCGACAAGGTTTCCTTAGTAGACAATGAATATGTTTTCTATATCGGCAGTAAAAGATATACACTTTCACAGATTATGTCGGTGCAAGATTCTGATTCATCTGCTACAATTGACCCAACTAAGTATGGTATTACATCTTCTGATGTTACCGAAAACTCAGTCAGACTTAAATGGGAAGTTCCTACAGAAGATGATATAGCTGCTGGAGGACTTAAGTACAACGTTTATTACTCAAAAGATTCTGCATTTACAACAGTAGAAGAAATTCTTAAAAATGGTACACTTGGTGGTTCTTCTATAAATAGCAATTATTTTGAACAAGTTGTTACAAAGTTAGAATCTGGTACAGATTACTTCTTCAATGTTGTTGTAGAAGATAAGAGTGGTAATAAATATTGCTACAAACCAATTAAAGTACAGACTAAAACAGCATAAACAGAGTTAAACAATAAAATATAGAAAGGTGAGTATATCATGGAGGATATTCGTTTTAAACACTTTTCGCCTATCGTAACAGGTACTCCGGGTGCGGGTCAGGGATTGTATCCGCCTTCAACGAGCACACAAAAGAATGAACCTTCAGTTGCTTTTGCTGATGTGTTAAGAAACACAATCGAAAAGAATAGTGAAGTTAATTTTTCAAATCACGCTATTAAGAGAGCTGTCGATCATAATATGGATATTACGGACGATGAGCTTAATAGATTAAATGAAGGTGTGCGACTTGCGAGCGAGAAGAACCTTGACGACACTCTGATTCTTGTTGGTGAAAAAGCGTTTGTGGTAAGTGTTAAAAATAACACGGTTATCACAACAGTAAACAACAATTCAATTCAAGGCAATGTATTTACAAATATTAACGGAGCTGTTATTGTGTAACTTATTACATAGTTTTAAGCCGGACCTTTGGAGGAGGCTTACGGTATCTTGACCGATTGATAGATACCACTTCGTTTAGGGTAAAGAGAAACCGACTTTGTTCGGGTAATGGGGTTTACCCTTTTTATGCCAATAGGTTACTTATGCGACAGCTTCGCATAAGGAGAAATAAATATGAATAGAGCTTTGTTTTCAGGTGTGGCAGGTTTAAAAACCCACCAAACAAAAATGGACGTTATCGGTAACAACATCGCTAACGTTAACACATACGGTTACAAATCACAACGTGCCGTATTCAGTGACCTTTATTATCAGGCACTCAGAAATGCTTCTGCAGGTACTGCCAGCCAGGGTGGTAAAAACCCATCAGCAGTAGGTTACGGTTCACAACTTGCAGGCATTCAGACCCAGATGTCACAATCAAGTATGCAGACAACAGGCTACGGTATGGACGTTGCTATCACAGGTGAAGGTTTCCTTCAAGTTATGGACCCTTCAGGTAACATATTCTATACAAAAGCTGGTATGCTTGACTACGATGCTAATGGTTACTTAACAGATATTAATGGTAACTTTGTTCTTGGTACAACAGCTACTGGTACTGCAGATACACAAAAAATCTGTCTCAGTAATATCGGTACTGTTAATCCTAAGAAAGCGTCAGTTACAGAATCAATCAATGGTATTGATTACACTATTACTGCTTCAAACCCAAATAAATTTGGTAATATAGCAATTTCAATATCTTCAAGTGAAGGTCTTCCGGATGGTCTTCCTGCAAAAGCAGTTATTTCATCTACTGGTGCTATTTCAGTTGAACTTAATGCTTACCATAAGTTCAATTCTATGAATGAACTCAACACCGCTATAAATGACGCTATTACAGAAGCTAACGGTGGTAACCAACACGCAGCAGGTGTCTTCACTCTTACCGCTACAAGAAATATGTTCGGTACAGAAGCTACTGAAGGTACTTTCAAAGGTGTTGCAGTTGCAAATCCATCAGAAATTACATTACCTGCAGATGCATTCCAGGGTAAATTAACAGTTACAAAATTTGACCCTGAAGAAACAACACAGGTTATTGCGGATGGTTCTCAGATTACATTTACAACTACACCGGTTGCAAATACAAATCCTGCTGAATACACAATTACCGCTTCAGTAAATGGTATCGATTATACTGGTAAAGTAACAGGTACTTCAATTTATCCTATTACTTTAGAATCAGCAGGCGGTGGTTCTATTGAAATTAACACTAAATTAGGTCAGAAGTTTACACAGACCGATTTAGATAAATCAGCTTTAAACCCAACAACAGGTACAGTTTCTGCTCCACAGTATTTCCTTGGCGGTGCACAGATTTCAAAAGTAAGTGAAAAATTCCCAAGCTCAAGTGCTATGGATTTTGCTATTTCAAATCTTGATGCTACTACACATACATTCGACCTTTCAGTTACAATCGCTGGTATCACTTATACAGCGGAAAATCCAGCAGTACCAGGTCAGGAAATTACTCTTAAAACAGATAACGAAGCTGATGGTTCAATTACGCTTTCTATACCAGCTCTCACAACAATGGCTGAGAACTATGGTTTAGATATAAACAGTGCAAACTTCCACACTGCACTCAACGATTTACTTAATAACAGTATTGATTTACATTCTTATGCATCAGTTGCTTCAAAAGAAGCTGTAACAGAACCACTTACAGGTGCTGAAATTGCAGGTACTGACTTCTCTGTTACAACAGGTCAGATGACAGGTGCTGTTGAAGATGGTTTCTTCGGTGGCGGTATGTTATTTATGCAGACAAGTACTGACTTTACAGGTAAAGGTACAGTTACTCCTGACAAATTCACAGCATCTTATGTAGAAGGTGTTGATGATGGTAACTCATACTGGACAGTAACTCTTGATATTGAAGGTACAGAATATACTACAACAATATCAGAAGGTACAATCGCTTCTTCATTGCTTCTCAAAGGTCCTGAGGGTGACTACATTCAGGTTACAAACCCAGGCTTTGAAGGTATGAACGATTACTTCAGAAGTCAACAGAACCCACCACGCGACCCTGCAACAGGTGATTCAGTTCAGGCTCTTAACGGTAACGATACAATTGAAGTTACTCCTTCAGTTGCTTCAAGAGAAATGGGTCTTTCATCTAAACCATTCACACTTGCTGGTGGTACAGATGGTGGTGTTGTTACTCTTGACGAAATCAACAGTATCGCAATCGCTGGTGACGGTACAATCACTGTTTCTCACGGTGAACTCGGTAATGTTGTAGCAGGTAGAATTTCTCTTGCAAGCTTTGCAAACCCTGCAGGTCTTTTATTACAAGGTACAAACTACTTTGCAGCAACAGCAAACTCAGGTGAACCAAGTCTTTGCGACCCAGGCTCAGATGGTACAGGTTCTCTCGTTACAAGTGCTCTTGAGATGTCTAATGTTGACCTTTCTGCTGAATTTGCAGATATGATTACTACACAAAGAGGTTTCCAGGCAAACTCTCGTATAATCACAGTTTCAGACTCAATGTTAGAAGAACTCATTAATCTTAAGAGATAATTTGGTAGTTAGTTGAAGCGTTTACCCAATATTTGTTTTAACTACATACCATAAATCTTTTGAATATATACCATAAATCTTAAAAAAATGCATTTTGGTATGTTATTCAGAATGTATCGGGATGCATTAAAAAGTTGATTATTCAACTTATAAACCTATATACCATAAATCTTTTAAATAATGCCGCGACAATCTCTTTGGTTGTTGTGAGGTTGTCGCCGGTATTAAGATATATTTTATACGAAAATATACTAACAACCAAATTACAATTCGTGGGGAAATAACTATGATTATGTTAACCAAACTAAACAATGTTCCGTTTGCATTGAATCCGGATTTGATTGAAACAATAGAAGAAACTCCGGACACAACAGTAAGATTAGTTACAAAAAACATTATTATTGTTAAAGAACCAATGGAAGAAGTAACACGAAAAATATATGAGTATCGTGCTATTTCAGGGGGTTCTTCAGCAAAGATAATTCCTAATATTGGCGATTTATAAAAACTGATTGGAAAAATTAGGAAAATATATTTAAAGGGGCGTATCAGGCTTTATGAAACGTAAAATCGATATAATGTCAATAATCGGACTTATACTTGCTTTTGGTATGGTTGTGTTTGGTATTATGTTTAACAGAAAAACTGATGGTACTGAAGGATATGAATTTACTCCAGAAACTATGGGTAACTTCATTGAATTATCTAGTATAATTATTGTTATTGGTGGTGTTATAGGCTGTTTAATGTTCAGCTTTCCACTTTCACAATTTGCAAAAATCCCCAAGCATTTAGGAATAATCTTTTCTCCAAAAGTATATAATCCAGAAGTTTATATAGCAAAAATAGTTGAATGTGCTAAAAAAGCGAGAGCTAATGGTCTTTTAGCACTTGAAGAAGATACAAATGA
Source organism: uncultured Clostridia bacterium (assembly GCA_937891215.1). The sequence goes on along the minus strand of CALAEU010000243.1, from coordinate 15,255 downwards.
AATGACCGATGCCTTTATGAAAAATAGTTTTCAGATGGTAGTTGACTCGGTTGACCAGGAAAAAGTTAAAGAACAAATGGATTGCTGGCTTGCAAACCTTGATGACCGTCACTCAGCTGACAGGGCATTTTATGACAAAGGTGCAGAACTCGGTCCTGCGTTCGGTATGATAGGAACACTCATAGGTCTTGTAAATATGCTTCAGAACATGAGCGATATTGATACATTAGGTCCTAATATGGCGGTTGCACTTATTACAACCTTCTACGGTTCGCTCTTGGCTAATGCATTCTTTGCACCTATTTCAAATAAATTAAGAGTTCGTCACGAAGAAGAATATCTTTGTATGTCAATTATAGCAGAGGGTGTACAGGCTATTCAGGCTGGTGAAAACCCGAAATTAGTTCAGGAACGACTTGTACATATGTTACCAGAATATAAACAAAAGAAGTTTAATCCGGGAGACGGCAGTTCATCAGAAGATGAAGGCGGAAAAAAGGGTAAGAAATAATTAACCCAATAATTATGTAAAGGTTGGTAAAAAATGGCAAGAAAAAGAAATTCTTCCGGCGGTGGCGGTGGCGGTCAGGCTTGGCTTAATACCTACGCCGATATGGTTACCTTGCTTCTTACTTTCTTTGTATTAATGATTAGTATGTCAGTTATTGACCAGGAAAAGTTTAATGCTTTCCTTGAATCATTCCAGAACATAGATAAAGAAGTGCTTGAAGAATACCTTGATGCAACTCAGCAAGGTGGCGGTGAAGGTGGAGGTAATAGTCAGGATATGACAGAAGCCGCTATGGATACACTCTTTGAAAAATTAGAAGAGTATATTGAAGAAAATAATATGGAAAGTTCTGTTTCCATTGCGAAAATAGAAGATGTTATTTATGTACGATTTGACAGTGCTATATTCTTTAAAGCTAACGAATATACCTTGAGAGATGATGCTTATGAAGTATTGGATTTCATAGGTGACGGTTTGAAAGAATATGAAAAAGAAATTAAGGTCATAAATATTTTGGGACACACAGCAAATCCGGCTTATGAGCAGGACCCTGAAAGAACATGGCGCCTTTCAGGAGAAAGAGCTGCAGTTGTTGCAAACTTTTTTGAATTAAATAAAAAAATCGATAATATGAAACTTGTTACATTGGGTTATGGTGATAACTTCCCTGTAGCGTCTAACGACACAGAAGAAGGTATGAGAAAGAATCGTCGTGTTGAACTTGTTATTATCGGTAAAGACAGTAATGTAAATACAAATATTTACGATGCTCTTGCAGAGCTTTATAACAATGATGAGTACCCTAAAGAGGGCAATGTAAATGATGTTTTACTTCCACAGTTATCTAAATAATGAAAAAATTTTCAAAAATATTTATTCCAAGAAAGGAGTTGAGTAGCTGAATGGCAGAAGCGTTATCCCAAAGCCAGATTGATGAACTTTTGCAACGAATGAAAAGCGGTGCACCGGTTGAGAGCGAGCCGGAAGAAAGAATTAAAGCATATAACTTCGCCTCACCTAAAAAGTTTACAAAAGACCAGCTTAAATCGTTAAACAACTTTCTTGAAACTTATGCAAGAATTGTTTCTTCTTATTTTACAAACGCACTTCACAGTATTTGCGAAGTGAATGTCAGTCAGTTAGAAGAACAAAGATATTTTGAGTTTAACAATGCTATTCCGGACAGTACTCTGGTAGGTATTATAGGTTTTGAACCTGAAAATTCGAGTTTCGGTGAAACAACAATGCTTCTCGAATTTCCTACATCATTCGGTTATATGTTAATTGACAGGTTGATGGGTGGTAATGGCGAACCTACAATACTTCAACGAGATTATACAGAAATAGAAACGGCGTTACTTGAACATGTAATGACCAAGGTTGCAAGGACTATGAAAGATGCCTGGCAGACCTATTTCCCACTTGAAACTTCTTTTAAAGCTATTCAGACAAATGGTAGACTTATTCAGGCATTTTCACCACAGGATATAGTTCTTATCGTTTCGTTCGATATAAAAGAAGAATTTTACGAAGGTACGGCAAACTTATGTATGCCTGCTGATAAATTTGAAGAAGTCATTAACAACTTGAGTCAGAAATATTCTCAGGGCGAAAGACAACAGGATCAGGATAAAGAAAAACAAAAGAAAGATTTACTTATGGATTACCTTAAGAAATCTGACCTTAACATTGAAGCTTATCTTGACAGATGTACAATGTCTTTTGAAGAAGTTACCGACTTAAGAGTAAATGATGTTTTGATGTTAAATAAGCGTATTGATGACAATATTGAGGTTCACATTGAGGGTATGCCTTGGTATACTGCAAGAATGGGTGAATCCAATAATAAGAAAGCAATTAAACTTGTCAAATCATTAGGCGACCAACAAGAAGAAAAACAAAGGGAGGATGCAACAGTTGAAGACTAATAGCGAAAATTTCTTAACAGCCGATGACCTTGATGCCATTGGTGAAGTCTTAAACATTAGCATGGGTGCTGCGGCTACAGCGGTATCTTCAATGTTAGACAAGAAGGTATTAATAACAACTCCTAATGTTGAATTAAATACTTTTGATACCATTGATTATTCTAAACTTGAACCTGCAATTTTAGTAAAAATTAACTATGTTGAAGGTATTGAGGGTGCTAACGTAATTATTCTCAGAAGAAACGATATGAGAATAATCTTAGACATTCTTATGGGTAACGATTACACCCAGGGTTCAGAAGAAGAATTTGAATTTGACGATATGAGCCTTAGTGCTGCTTGTGAAGTTATGAATCAGATGATGGGTTCATCTGCAACTGCACTTTCAGAAATCTTAGGTATGACAGTTAATATTTCAACACCTGAGTCAAAGTTAATCACATCACGCACAGATGTGCTTGAATCTTTTGAAGCAGATGGTCATTCAGAAGAAAATGTTGTAGCAGTTTCTTTTAATCTTAATATTGAAGATGATGCAGTAGGCAAAACAATTGTTGATACAGTATTTACTTCTTACTTGTCAATTGATTTGGCAAAAAGAATTATTTCAATAATTTCAGGTGGCGAAGAAGCAGCAGAACCTGCACCAGCAGAAATTCCTGCTCCTGCACCAGCACCTGCTCCCGCTCCAACTCCTGCACCAGCTCCAGCTCCGGTGCCAGAGCAACCACCTGTACAACCACCAGTACAACCACCTGTTCAGGATAATACATATAATGCACAATCTATGAATCAGGGTGCTCCTAATATGTACGCTCAACCACCAATGTATGGTCAGGAACAGTACATGCAGCAAGGTATGTATCAGCAGAATCCATATCAGCAAGGTATGATGCCTAATATGCAGAATCCTTATTATGGAATGCCGATGCAGCAACCACCTATGGGTTATGGAATGCCAATGCAGCAAGACCCATCTGTTACAATTAAAACGGCAGATTTCCCTGATTTTGGTAAAAAAGTTGGTATGCAAGGAAATCCATACAGCGGTAATCTTAACTTACTTATGGGCGTTCAACTTGATATTTCAGTTGTAATTGGTCGCTCAAAGAAAAAGATTAAAGATATTATGGACTTTGGTCAGGGTACAGTTATTGAACTTGACAAACAGACTGGTGCGCCAGCAGAGATTATTGTTAACGGGCAATTACTAGCGTACGGTGATGTTATTGTTGTTGGCGATAACTTCGGTGTTCGTGTAACAGAAATTGTCGGTGCAAAAGAACTTTTAGATTCACTTGGTAATTCTTTATAAGATTAAAATTATAATTTGAGAAAAGAGGACGAATTTATGTATAAAATTATGTTAGCTGATGATGCAGGTTTCATGAGAAAAATGATTCAAAACCACTTAAGTGGTGTAGGTTACACAGATTTTGTTGAGGCTGCTGACGGTGCTCAGGCTGTTGAACTTTATCAGGAACACAAACCAGATTTAGTTCTTCTTGATATTACAATGCCAAATATGAGCGGTATTGAAGCTCTTGCAGCTATCAAACAAATCGACCCTAACTCAAAAGTTGTTATGTGTTCTGCTATGGGTCAGGAATCAATGGTTATGGAGGCTATTAAATTAGGTGCTCTTGACTTTATTGTTAAACCTTTCAAACAAGACAGGATCGTTCAGACAGTTACTAAAATTTTACCATTGTAATCATTATAATATTTAATTTATAATAAGAGAGGGCTTTGTATGGGGCAGACTGTAGAAACAATTCTCGTGGGAATTGGTACAATTGTCCTTATGCTTGCCGTTTTTGTCGGAGCATATTATTTCTCTAAATTTTTTGCAAAGCAATATCAACCTAAAATGGCGGGTAAACTTAAAAATATTGAAATAATAGAACGAATGGCAGTTGGTAAGGACCAATCACTTGCTTTAGTCAGAGTTTCCGATAAAGTGTTTCTTTTAGCATTTACAGCACAAAGCGTTACAAAGATTGAAGAAATGGATGCTTCACTTTTCCCTGAGAACACGGTAGTTCAGAACGCGGGCGAAAATAACTTTATGACTTTCTTCACAGACGCTTATAACAATTTGTTGAATAAGAAGAATGAGGGGAAGGGAGACGGTAAAGATGAATAAAAATCCCAAAACTCAAAAGGAAAAATCCCCTCACTCTAAGCAAATAAAACGGTTGTGGGGACGGCTAATACTATTAACAGTTGCCATAACTGTTTTTGCTATTATTTTTGCAGTTACTGCAAATGCAGCGTCAGTAAGTGTTGATATAAACAGTGACGCACAAGAAGGGGCAATGAGCGAATTACAACTTTTATTCTTGTTTGTGCTACTTGCTTTAGCGCCATCATTATTTATGATGATGACGAGTTTTACAAGAATTGTAATAGTTCTGTCGCTTTTGAGAAATGCAATCGGTTTACAGCAGACACCACCTAACCAGGTTATTATAGGTCTTGCTTTAGCACTTTCACTCTTCATTATGTCACCGGTTATTTCTACAATAAATACAGAGGCTATTGAGCCTTTGCAAAAGGGACAAATTACAGAAGAAGTTGCTTTAGAAAGAATGCAGGACCCTATAAAAGAGTTTATGCTTAAACAAACTAAAGATAAAGATTTAGATATGTTTTTATCTTTGTCAGGTGATGAAGATATAGTTGAGGGCGGTAACACAGAGTCATTGAAAGAATTACCACTTTCTGTTATTGTTCCTTCTTTTATAACAAGTGAATTAAAACGTGCATTTACAATGGGCTTTTTGTTGTTCCTGCCGTTTTTAATAATTGATATGATAGTTTCGAGTACCCTTATGTCGATGGGTATGGTTATGCTTCCTCCATCGATGATATCGCTACCGTTTAAGCTGATGCTTTTCGTTGTAGTCGATGGTTGGGGACTGCTGATTGAAATGCTCATATCGAGCTTCAATTAGCTATGCTATGTTTGCAAAAAGTTTCAAATGAAAGGAGTGCTTAATATGACACAGGAAGATGCTCTTGTTATATTCAGAGAGTCGATTCTTCTCATAATAAAACTTGTGTCACCAATGCTTTTAATAAGTGTTGGCGTAGGTCTTGTGATTGCCATATTTCAGGCAGCTACACAGATTCACGAGCAAACCCTTTCATTTGCACCTAAAATTTTGATTATAGGCGTTATTCTTATTGCAGGTGGTTCCTGGATGATTTCCAATATTCAGGAATTCTTCCAGTACATAATGTCCTATATGGCGGGGTTGTAGTAAATGTCAGGGCAACTTTTAGTACAAGGTCTTGGCGCATACATTCTCGTATTTTGCAGAATGGGAGCAATGCTGTTTTTTAACCCATTACTTGCAAGAAGAAATGTTGTTTCTGCAGTCAAGGTAGGTCTTGCTTTAGGATTAACACTTATTCTTACACCGACATTAAAAGCACCCGGAATAGAAAATTTCGATGGTCTTGTGTTTCTTTTTGCTATGCTTAAAGAATTTTTAGTAGGCTTTGCCGCAGGCCTTATTTTTCAGATTTTCTACTATATGCTTTTTGCCGCAGGTGACATAATAGATATGGGTTTTGGTCTTTCAATGGCTAAGGCATTTGACCCGGGTACCAGTATTCAGGCATCTGTTTCAGGTAAACTTTTTGAACTTCTGTTTATTATGTATTTCTTTTCAACAGACAGTCACCTGACATTCATAAGAATAATGGCTTCGTCTTATGATATTGTATCTATGGGTGCAATAGAAATAGGTCAGAATACAGCACAGTTTATTATGACTATGTTCGTTTCTGCATTTTCACTTATAATAAAACTTGTTGCACCATTTATTGTTGCTACATTTGTTTTAGAAGTTGCTTTGGGTGTGTTAATGAAGTTATCACCACAAATCAACATATTTTCAATACATTTTCCGTTAAAGATTTTTCTCGGATTTTTACTGTTATTTGCTTTTTCTGTTCCGGTAGGAAATTTTATGGAAAACTATGTCGGAATATTAACAGATAATATTTATAAATTATTTACTTCGGTGTAGTTTATTAAATACAATTTATTCTTACTGTGAAAAGTGGTGGTTAAAAAATGGCAGGTGAGAAAACCGAAAAAGCGACGCCCAAAAAGCGACGGGATGAACGAAAGAAAGGTAACGTATTTCTTAGTAGAGATGCTGTTACAGCTGTGTCGCTTATAGCTTCGTTTTATGCACTCAAAATGTTTGCACCGTCCATTTTTACCAATGTGCGAGATTTAGTCAGAAGATATATTTCTTTAGCGGGTACTAAAGATGTGTTTTTAACTTCTGATATTTCAACAACTTTCACAGACTTAGGTCTTGTGTTTATAAAATGTGCTATGCCATTAGTATTAATTTCCGCTCTGGTGGCAATAGTTGTTACAATGGCACAGACAAAAATGCTTTTTTCAACGAAAGCATTTGCACCAAAATTCAATAGAATAAATCCGATGAACGGTATAAAAAAGATGTTCTCTATAAGAGCGATAGTTGAACTTTTAAAATCACTCATTAAGATTATAGTTTTACTTTATATGGTTTATACAGTTCTTATAGATGAAGTTGCTACTTTACCGATGCTTATAGATATGTCACCCGTTAACGCTATTAATAAAACAGGCGAGATTATAATGGATGTTGTATTAAAATCTGGTATTGCTTTCGTATTCTTAGCAGCAGCCGACTACTTGTATCAATGGTGGGATTACGAAAAGAATATGAAGATGAGTAAGCAGGAAATTAAAGATGAATATAAACAAATTGAAGGTAATCCGCAAATCAAGGGTAGGCAGAGGAATATTGCTCAGCAACGCTCCCGTCAGAGAATGATGCAGAATGTTCCTGAAGCAGATGTTGTTATCCGTAACCCTACTCACTTTGCAGTAGCCCTTAAATTTGACAGAGATAAAGACAGAGCACCACGAGTGGTTGCAAAAGGTATGGACCAGTTAGCGTTAAGAATTGTTAAGGTAGCAGAAGAAAATGATGTTTATGTTACTGAAGACAGACCACTTGCCCGTGCTTTATACGATGCAGTAGAGGTCGGGGATGAAATTCCTGAAGAATTCTACAAAGCAATTGCTAAAATCTTAGCATTTGTTTATAACTTAAAAGAAAAAAATAAAAAGACAGCAAAAAAATAAAGAAAAGGAGGTTAGTTGAATGAATATAAAATCAAGACTTAAAACAAGTTCAGTTGCACTCTTGATGGTTGCGGTTGTAGCTCTCTTAATTATTCCGCTTCCTACGGCACTTCTTGACTTTATGTTTATACTTAACCTTACTATTTCTTTAGTTATTTTGTTTATAACAATGTATATCAAGGAAACACTTGAATTTGCGATATTTCCGTCATTGTTACTTGTAACAACAGTTTACCGTCTTAGCCTTAATATTTCTTCAACAAGGTCAATTCTTACAAATGGCGGTTATGCAGGTGAAGTTGTTAAAACTTTCGGTGAATTCGTTATTCAGGGTAACATTGTTGTAGGTCTTATTATATTCTTAATTTTAGTTTTAGTTCAGTTTATTGTTATTACTAAGGGTGCTGAGCGTGTTGCAGAAGTTTCTGCGAGATTTACACTTGATGCTTTACCCGGTAAACAAATGGCAATTGACGCAGACCTGAGTTCCGGGCTTATTACAGAAGAACAAGCAAGAGAAAGGCGTTCTAAAATCCAGAGGGAAGCAGACTTCTTCGGAGCTATGGACGGTGCTACCAAGTTTGTTAAAGGTGATGCTATTATTTCTATTATAGTTACTTTAATAAACTTAATTGGTGGTATTGTTGTTGGTCTTATAAATGGCGAAGGCGACTTTATGACTATTATTCAGACCTACTCAATTTCAACAGTAGGTGATGGTCTTATGAGCCAGATTCCGTCACTTTTAATTTCAATGGCAACAGGTCTTGTTGTTACCCGTTCATCATCTGAGGCAGACCTTAACTCAGATGTTATTAAGCAATTCTCAAATCAACCGTTTGTTTTACTTATTGCAGGTGTGGTTTTACCATTCCTTACACTTATAGGCTTCCCTGTACCACAGACAGTAGTTATTTCTATAATGCTTATTGCATTAGGTGTTATGCTTTTAAAGAAAACCAAACCTGTCGGTGCAGAGGGTGGAGAACTCGGCGATTTGCCGACTACACAAGAAGTTACAAGCGAAGTAAGTTATTACAAAAACCTCGACAATGTTTACAACCTTCTCAATGTTGACGCAATATGTGTTGAAGTTGGTTACAGTCTTTTACCGATTGTTGACGAGAGTAGTGGTGGTAACTTCCTTGACCGTGTAGTTATGTTAAGAAAGCATTTTGCAGATGAAATGGGTATGGTTATACCTGCTATACGTCTTAAAGATAGTTCGCAACTCAACCCTAATCAGTATGAGATTAAACTCAAGGGCGAATCCGTTGCAGTTGGTGAAGTTTTACTTGACCACTATTTAGGACTGGTTCCTGCTGAAACACCTGAAAACGATGTTGATGGTATTGAAACAGTTGAACCGGCATTTGGTATGCCTGCAAAATGGATTAGTGATGATAAGAAAATCAAAGCAGAAATTGCCGGTTACACTCTTATTGACCCGACTTCTGTTATGGTTACACATTTGTCTGAGGTTATAAGAAGACACGCAAGTGAGCTTCTCAGCAGACAGGAAGTTAAGAGAATGATTGAGAATCTTAAACAGAGCAACGAAAGTATTGTTGAAGATACAGTTCCTGCTATTGTTTCTCTTAACGAACTCCAGAGAGTTTTAAGAAACCTTTTAAGAGAAGGTATTCCGATTTTAGATATGGAAACAATCTTAGAAACTCTTGCAGATTATGCGCCTAATGTTAAAGACCACGATATGCTTACTGAATATGTAAGACAGGCATTAAGAAGAACAATTACACACAAATTCTCAATTGCGGGGCAGCTAAAGGTTGTAAGCCTTGATTCTGAAATTGAAGATTTGATTATAAAGAGCATTAAGAAAATTGAGGGCGGTGCTTATTTAGCACTTGAACCTGATATAATTCAGAAAATTGTTACAAGTACAACAGAGCAGATAAATCAGATGAAAAAACTTGTTCAGGAGCCAATCATTATTACTTCGCCTGTTGTAAGAATATACTTCAAAAAGTTACTCGACCAATTTTATCCTGATATTACTGTTTTATCATTCAATGATATTGATACTTCAGTACAAATTCAATCTCTTGGCACTATTACACTTATGACGATGAATGTATAAATTAGCTTGAAAAGGGGTGATAACGATTATGAGCGGTTTCAGTGGAATTAAAGAAGTAAAATTAGATAATCCTGAAAAAGTAATGAGCGAATTTAAGGCAACAGGCAGTGTTGAATTACGAAACAAACTTGTTATGCACTACTTAAATCTTGTAAATTTAGCAATTTACAGTATGCGTTCTGTATTGTTATCAAATATACCTTTTGAAGATTTCTTTAATCAGGGAGTTATAGCTTTAATAGATTGTCTTGAGCGTTATGACCCAACAAGAGGTGCAAGTTTTGATACTTTCAGTTATCTTGCTATACGTGGTTCAATTTTAAAATATATGAGAAAGCAAAACTGGCTTACCAACAGAGCGTGGGATGCACAAAATAAAATTTCTCAGGGAAGAAAATATCTTGAACAAAAACTTCTTCGTGAGCCAACTGATGCAGAACTCGCTGAATATTTAGGTATAACAGAGCAACAGTTAAGTCAGAGAATAGTAGAAATTGCTTCGGTAGATACCATTTCTTTTGAAGAAATGATAGAACAGGCATGGGAAGGCGTTATTGAAAAGTCGATGGATAACTCAAAATCCCATGTTGACAACGACTTACTTGAAAACGAACTTCGTGGAGAACTTGCAAAAGCAATTGATTGTTTAGACCCAAAAGAAAAGCAAGTTATTTCACTTTATTATTATGAAAATCTTAATTTAAGAGAAATTGGTGAAGTTTTAGATATTTCTCAACAAAGAGTTTCACAAATTCGTAAAAAAGCACTTGACAAACTATATGAAAAAATGAAAGAATATAGATGTGACTAAATAATAAGATAATAAATCTTATTTTATAGATAACGGAGGAAAACTTATGTATTCAGGTTTTTATACTCTCGCTTCGGGAATTCTTACAAGACAAAATGAGATAGATGTTCTTGGTAATAATATTACTAATGTAAAGACACCAGGTTACAAAACAGACAGAGTTGAAACTTCTGCTTTTGAAATGGAATTAATGGTGAGAATGGAAAATGGTCAGGCAGATGTTTTAGGCGATGGTGTTGGTCAGGTTTCATCTATTATTCAGGACATTCACACAATTATGGACCCGGGCATTATCGAGCAGACTAACAGAGAACTTGATATAGCTATAAATGGTGACGGTTTCTTTAATATCCGTACTCCTGATGGTCAGTTGGCAATTACTAAAAATGGTAACTTCGACCTTGACAATGAGGGCTATTTAGTTCTTAATGGTGTTGGCAGAGTATTAGGACAGAATGGCGAAATTTATATAGGCGAAAGCGGATTTACAGTAAATCCTAATGGTGCAGTTACTTCAGCAAATGGTAATTATATTGACACTCTTCTTATAAATAAACCAGCAGAGGGTATTACCGCAGAAAAAATCGAAAACTCTGCATTTGTTGTTCAGAACGAAGGTGACTTGGTAGCTGCAGAAAGTTATACAGTACTCCAGGGTTCATTGGAATCTTCAAATGTTGATATAAACACAGAACTTACAAAACTTATTGAAGCGCAAAGGTCTTTCCAACTTTATTCTTCAGCATTACAGATAGTTGACCAGATGGATCAGAACGGTGCTTCAAAAATAGCTTCAGTATAACAGAGTGAGAGGAAGGTAAGACTATGAGAACAGCTTTTTATGCAGGTGCAAGTGGTTTACTTGCAGCACAAAAAGGAATGGATAACTTAGCAAACAATGTTGCTAATGTAAGCACAGCAGGTTATAAACCACAGAATATTTCATTCCAGTCACTCATATATGACGAGATGTATGTAAATACACCAACTGACCCTGAAAAAGGTCATGGTATAAAAGCAGAAATTAACGATACCAATTTTACACAAGGTTCTTTAGTACCAACTAACTATCCTTTGGATTTTGCAATTACAAGCGACGCTTTATTTGCAATTGAGCAGGATGGAGCTATAGGTTACACAAGAGCTGGTAATTTCAATATTGGTTTAGTTGGCGAAACAGGTTATTTGGTAACACAAAGTGGCGGTTTCGTACTCGACAAAAACGGTCAGAGAATTGCACTCGAAAAACAAGTGGGTACAAATAATTTTGACACAACAAACTTGGCAAACAGAATAGGTCTTTTCACATTTGCAAATGAAAACTATTTAACACCCGTAAATGATAATCTCTATGCGGTTTCCCAAAAAAGCGGTGAAGCGGTAGCAGTAGATAATAACGAAGGTAAAATAGTTCAATATGCACTTGAGCAATCAGGTACAGTTCTTTCAGAAGAAATGGTTGAAATGATAACAATGCAAAGAGCATACCAATTATCAGCAAGAGTTGTTTCAGTTGCTGAACAAAATCAACAAACTATAAACGGACTTAGGAGATAATTATGGCTTTTGAAAATTACGAATTAAACGAAATGCAGTTTGATGCATTAAAAGAAATTGGTAATATCGGTTCGGGTCACGCTGCGTCTGCATTGTCATCAATGCTCGACAGACCAATTGATATGAATGTTCCGCAAATCAACATTCTTGATTATAATGAAGTTGTTAATAATTTAGGTGGGCCTGAAAATGTACTCGCAGGTATTTTAATGTCACTTACAGGTGACGTTTCAGGTATGATTATGTTCCTTATTCACAAACCTTTCGTAAAAATTCTTTTAACTAATCTTTTGGGTATGGATATTGAAGATAATTTTGACCTTGATGAAATGAGCCAGTCTGCAATTAAAGAAGTAGGTAACATTATTGCCGCTTCTTATGTTAATGCTATTGCAGAACTCACAGGTCTTGCAATCGAAATTTCACCACCAGAACTTTCAGTTGATATGGTAGGTTCAGTTTTAAGCTTACCAGCAATTTATTATGCAAATATAAGTGACAAGATTATTTTTATAAAAGATGAACTTGATAAAGAAGATGCCGCATCATCACAAATTATTTTGATTCCTGATGTTGACTCTCTCAAAAAAATTATGGAAAGTCTGGGGTTAGGAGATATATGAGTCAGAATATTGTTGTTGGCATATCTGACTTGAATGTTGCAAAAAATGGCGATATTCTTGTTACATACGCTTTGGGGTCTTGTATAGGTATTTGCCTTTATGATGAAACTGTTAAAGTTGCAGGACTTTCACATATTATGTTGCCTACAAGCGAAGGATTTAACCCACAAGGCAAAGAAATATGGAAGTTTGCGGATACTGCAATTCCTGATTTAATAAAAAAAATGGAGCAGTTAGGCGCTAACAAATTCAGATTAAAAGCAAAAATCGCGGGTGGTGCACAGATGTTCCCCGGATTTAATAATACTTCACTTTCATCTATTGGTGAAAGAAATATTGTGGCGGTCAAAGAAACTTTAAAACAACTTCGTATTCCGATTTTAGCAGAAGATTGTGGTAAAGATTACGGTAGAACTCAGTTCTTTGATTCGGCTAATGGCGAAATGAAAATTAAAGCCGCATTACGCGGTGAATGGGTTTACTAAAAATTAACAACCATTGAAGCATTTGCTTCAATGGTTGTTTTTTTAACCTAACTTATTAAAAAATTTTTTATAAGTAACAGTACCATAAACTGTATTGAATTCAATTTCGCTTAAATCCGGTGAATTTACCTGCGAAAGTTTTAAGTCTGATTCAATATCAATATAAATTTCTGTAACACCTTCTGTATTTAAAGGTACTTTTATGCTGTTGTTACTATCGGTTGTTTTCCAAAAATTATCAGTAAAAGTGTAAAGAAGTTCACCACCATCACAAGTAATATCATCTTTAGGAGTAACTGTAATGTGAATCTTGGCAGTAGATGGTTCGTAAGTTGCAAGTATTCCTAAAAGTTCACTTGCCTTTTCACCCTGAACATAATCTGTAATTTCTACTTTTACATCGTAATAGGTGTTTAAATTTTCCTCATTTAATTGTTTTGATTCTGTTGCAGTCAAAAGGAAAATTCCTGTAGCCCCAATTGCTACTACAAGTACCGCAACAATTACTGCGATTATCGTCTTTTTCATTTTGTTTTACCTCATAATTATTCTGTTTTTGCTTCGTATCCGGCAGATTTAACTGCGTCAATTAAGATATTGATATCAATATCTTCTGAAAGTGTAATAGTAGCAGTTTTGCTTTCAACATTTGCTTCGGCATCAACCACACCTCTAACACCTTTTAAAGCAGTTTCAACGTGTGCTTTACAGTGGTTGCACATCATACCATCAACTAAAATTGTTTTTGTCATAGTAACATCTTCTTTCTTTTCTGTTTTTTCTGTAATTTCTTTTTCCTGTGATTTATCATCATAAAATGAAAATTTAGTTTTAAAAAATCTTAATCTTAAAGCGTTTGAAACGACACATAATGAACTCATACTCATAGCAAGTGAACCAATCATTGGAGTGAGTTTAATTCCCCATAGTGGGTAAAATGCACCGGCAGCAACAGGTATTCCAAGTGCATTGTAGAAGAAGGCCCAAAAGAGATTCATTTTAATATTTTTTAAAACCTTTTTACTTAATTCAAATGCGGTTACTGCATCGTGCAAAGAGTTTTTCATAAGAACAATATCGGCAGAGTCAATAGCAATATCAGTTCCGGCACCAATTGCCATACCAACGTCTGCGGTTATAAGAGCAGGTGAGTCATTGATTCCGTCGCCAATCATACAGACCTTTTTGCCTTGTTCTTTTAATTCTCTTACATATCTTTCTTTATCTGTAGGTAAAACCTCTGCTATGAACTCATCAGCACCAACTTCACTTGCTACAAATTCTGCGGCAGAAGCATTGTCACCTGTAAGAATTATAACTCGTTTATCAAGTTTTTTCAAAGCTTCTATACTCTGTTTGCTTTCGGGTTTTACCGTATCAGAAATGGCGATTATACCAATCGCTTTTTTATTTTTTGCAAAAACAAGACTTGTTTTGCCTTGCTTCATAAATTCTTCATTTTTTTCTTTGAATTCACCCTCGGCAATTCCGTGTTCTAACATAAATTTGTAATTGCCGGAGAACCAGAAGTCACCATCAATTGTAGCACTTACACCCTTGCCGATTTCAGCAGAAAATTCTGTTGAAGGAATAAGCTGAATGTTTTCTCTTTTTGCTTTTTCTTTTATTGCATTTGCAAGAGGGTGTTCACTTCCATTTTCTAATGAATAGGCGAATGATAAGAACTCTTTTTCGGTAAAAGTTTTATCTAAAACAAAAATATCAGAAACCGACATTTCACCGGTTGTTATAGTTCCGGTTTTATCAAGAACTATTGTGTCAACTGATGATAAATTTTCAAGAGCTTCAGCAGATTTTATTAAAATACCACTTTCTGCTGCCTTACCGGTACCCGCCATAATAGCAACAGGCGTTGCAAGACCTAATGCACACGGGCAAGAAATAACGAGAACTGTAATACCCATTGAGAGAGCGAAGTCAATATTAGCACCACTTATAAGCCACACCGCAAAGGTAACAAGTGCAATACCAATAACAACGGGTACAAACACACCACTTACTTTATCTGCAAGTTTTGAAAAAATATCATACTCATCAAAAACATCAAAAACCGTAAT
>CALAEU010000242.1 GCA_937891215.1 uncultured Clostridia bacterium | reverse complement strand
CTAAGTCTGATTCGGAGAAAGAAAGTGAGACTATGTCGGTTAGTGTAGGCGTAAATGTTGGCAAGACAGCAAGGAAAAACAAAGCAGGATCAGGCAGAGCGAAAGGAAACAGTGTTTCAAATGAAAGTGGACGGCGACTATCTTGGAATACAGGAACACCGTATCGTTTTAAAATATCGCACATTACCCTTTTGTACTTATCGTCAGAGCGTTCAACAATTGCAATATCTTTACAACGATATCTACCACTTCTTATAAGTTTTTTTATTTCAAGCGCTACCATATTGCACTCGTCAGTAATATCACGACACTTTAAAATTGTTACACCATCAGTTTCATTCTCAAGTTTTATGAGTTCATTACAATAAATATTTTCTTCAATATGAGAAATACTTGTTTTGATACTATTTTTATTTCTTTCGAGTTTTTCAACTTTTATTTCTACACCACATCTTTTTGCTTCCCGCTTAACTCTTTCTTCAACTTTTTTAATATAACTGAATGGTGTCTCTTCCCCACCATTATCATCCATGCAGAGTGTAATATAAACATCTTTCGCCTGTCTTAAAGCAATACTAACACAAATGAGTTCTTGCGCAGAAAATGTTTTGAATGAATCAAGAAAAACAATTTTATTTTTAAAAAATTCTGTTTCTTCTGCAAATTCATTAAAATACTTTAAACATTCTGTATCATCAAAATAACTTCTGTGTAAAAGTGCATTATACGCATCATTAATTAAATTTATTTCGTAAAGTTTATCTTTTAAAAGGCCAGGTTTCATTTTTTCGACGATTTTTTCAATTTCAACACCACTTATTGCGCAGGATTCGAGTTCTTTATTTAAATCTATAAACGACTGAAGTCCTGACACATTGTGGTGGGCTTTTGAAAAAACTTTTAAATTATCTTGAAGTGATGACAGTGCTTCACTCATATAAGCCATTCTCACGCCATCATCTGCAAACATTTTACCTTGTAAAATTTTACTATCAAGATTATAAGTTGCGAGTCTTGGAAAACTAAAAACATCAACTTTTTTCATATTTTTAGTACCAAGTAAAGAGAGCATTGACCTTTCATTTTCAAACGAAAACTGGTCAGGCACTAAAAGAAGTGGTTTGTTTTCATCCACTTCTATAATCTCTTTTATTTTTTCTCTTACCCTGGCAGTTTTACCACTACCTGCTCTGCCCTTAATTAAATAAAGCATAAGACACCCCTTTTAAAATCTTTCTTTATTATATCACAAAAAACATCAAAAATAAACATTATTCGTTTATTAATCAATTATAACAGACTAATTGTACCAAAAGTGGAACTTTTAAACATTTTTGTATAATCAATAGTCAGAAAATAAAGAATAAGCAAAAAATTTCGGCAAATAATATGTTTACCGAGCAGATTAAAAAGGAGTTGATATTATGTTAGACAGAATAGCTTTAATTCTTGTAACTATCGGTGCTCTTAACTGGGGTGCAATCGGATTTTTTCAATTCGATTTGGTTGCTTGGTTATTCGGTGGACAAGCGGCTATCATTTCAAGAATAGTTTATGTTCTCGTAGCACTTGCAGGTATCTGGTGTATTTCTTTTCTTTTCAGAGAGCACAACGATGTACTTGAAACATCAACTATGGAATAAAAAAATCGGTTTAGGTAAAACCTAAACCGATTTTGATTTTATCAAACATCAATTTTAACAATTTTGTATGTCATTTCGCCTCTTGGTGCTTCAACAACTACTTTGTCACCAACTTTATGACCCATAAGAGCTTTACCAACTGGTGATTCATCTGAAATTTTACCTTCAGCCGGATTTGCCTGAGCAAAACCTGTAATCTGGAATACTTTTTCCTGTGCACCACGAGTTGTTTCTTTAATAGTAACAACCGAACCGATATGAACAGTTTCTGTACTGTTATCTTCTTCCATAATTTTAGCTCTTGAAATCATTGTTTCAAGTTCTTTGATTTCTGCTTCGAGTTTACCTTGTTCAGATTTTGCTTCATCATATTCACTGTTTTCTGAAAGGTCACCAAAAGAAAGAGCAACTTTGATTTTTTCAGCAGTTTCTTTTCTACCTACTGATTTAAGATAATCAAGTTTTTCCTGAAGTTCTTTAAGACCTTCGTGAGTTAAAATAACATCTTGTGCCATTAAAAAAACATCCTCTCGAATATATAATAAATAGAAAGTGCCTAATCAATAGAAAGTATTATATAAAACCTTGCTAAAAATGTCAAGTAAAACAAGGAATTATTCTATACCAAAGGAGATAAAATCATTCAATTTGATAAAAA
>CALAEU010000241.1 GCA_937891215.1 uncultured Clostridia bacterium | reverse complement strand
ACATCCCAGCGGCGACCGTGCGCAAAGCACCAGCTTTCCGGTGTTGTCACAGAACACCGCATCTGCACCGGAAACAGCGGTGGCAACCGACATAGCGATGTTAAAATTCCGATCCGTAACCGGTGCGCCGGAATAAGCCGCCTGCACCAATTCCACCATAACCTCGCCGTCATTTTTCAGCTTTTCCACTGCTGCATCCGCCAAATAATCCCGAACCAGCAGCTGAAAGAAAATACCGATCAGCAACAGCGCCGCCAGCAGCGCCACAGCCACAGCCGTCAGTATTCTGCTAAAGGTACTTTTCATCGCTGATCGCCCTTCCTTTCAAAGATTTTTAAATATTTATTTTTTACTACACCTGACCAGATATTTTCTTCATTTTTTCTCCAACGGAATGCCTGACCACAATCAAGCGAAAGTGCAATATCAAAACACTCATAGTTTTTTAAAATAATATTTTTATTTTCTTTAATAATCTGCAAAATTCACACCACTCAAAAAATCAAATTGTTATAATTCTTTAATAATTATAACATTAAAATACAACTAATTCAACTCACAAAAAAACTGTACAAATTTAACAGTATTCTATGTCAAATTTCATTATGATTTTGTGTTGGTAAAACTACACAATTTTTATATAAGGTATATTAAAAAATATTTTTCCATTCTGTATAATCAATTAAACAAGCATAACTAAGTGTATATTTCTATTTTTTATTTAAATTGTCAATACGTTTGAAGAAAATGTCTAAAACCTTTAATTATCACCATTTACACGCTTAGTTATAAACATTCTGAACAGAGTTATGAACATTTTTGTGGGTATTTTCATAATATTACCATTATACTAAAAGTATAATTTTCTTGCTCGTCATTTTGACATCCCCTTAATTTGACAAATATTTTCCAAACATTTTTCAATTTTTCAAATTTATTTTTTATGAATATTCTAAGCATTTTATCACATTATATTTTTACAAAAAACACACTCTCAAAGGCGGTATTTTTATGATAAAAGGAATCAATAAACAAGTGCTTGAAATACTCGAAACAAATAATGGATATTTTGAAAAAGCATTATTTTTTATTAAACCAGAATTTTCTGGATTTTCTGAAAATAAACTAAGGGAATTAGCTCAGGCAGAAATTAAATCTGCAATTAATCCACCAAAGCAAAAATACAAATATAAAACAAATAAATTATTATCTTTTATCTGTTTGGCAGGAGTATTTATTCTAGGGGTTACTATTGGAATTTTATTATCTTTTTTAATTTGAATTTTAATTAATTTTATGTTAGAATAAATTAATTAAAAATATTAAATCAGGAGTTTTTATGAGATACCATAATATTTTATGGGATTGGAACGGCACACTAATTGATGATGCCGTAACATCCCTTGATTGTGTTAACGATATGCTGACTGAAATGAGCAAACCGCTCATTACCCTCGAACAATATTATACATATGTTGAAACACCTATAATCGGCTTTTACAGGCATATTTTAACCGAGGACGAGTTAGACTTCCCTACAATATCAAAATCGTTCCACGAAGCTTACAATAACCGCTTAAACACAACAAAATTGGCGGATAATGCACTGAATGTTCTTAAATCGCTCAAAGAAAATGGAGCAAATCAATATATTATAACTGCAACAAAAGAAGAAAGTGCAAAAAATCTCACTATAAAATATGGTGTAAATGAATATTTTGACGGAATATTTGGTGCAGATAACGCTCTTGCAGAAAGCAAAGTAGAAAGAGCTTTAAAATTTTTCAATGACAATAATATAAATCCCCGAGACACTATATTTATCGGAGATACTCTTCACGACCTTGAAACTGCCAACGCTCTAGGTGTTGACTGCATTCTTGTTACTTTTGGTCATCAGGGTAAAACAATAGTTGAAAACAGTGGTACTGTCACTGTTGATTCTTTAGATGAGGTTCTCAATATAATTCTTGATGAACGAGCAGTTGATTTTCATACACATTCAACTTTTTCTGATGGCACATTTACTCCTACTGAACTTATTAATCACGCTGTAGAGGTCGGTCTTTCTGCAATTGCACTTACTGACCACGATACTGTTAATGGTATAAATGAAGCGATAAGTGCAAGTAAAGGAAAAAATATAGAATTTATTCCCGGAATAGAGTTCTCTGTTGCTGATGGTACAGAAATCCATATTATAGGCTTATTTATAGACCACGAAAATGAAACTCTTCTTGACATAATAAACAAAACACGCTCACAAAGAGAAGTTCGAATGAAAGGTATTATTGAAAAACTACAGAACTTCGGTTTCCATATAACTTACGAAGAAGCTAGGAGACTTGCGAGTGGCGATTTTGTAGGAAGAGCACACATAGCACATATTTTAATGGATAAAGGCTATGTATCTACAGTAAAAGAGGCATTTGACAAATATATAGGACTTAATAAACCATGTTATGTTGAAAAGAAAGAAATCACACCAAAAGATGCAATTACAGCAATACGAAGTGCCGGTGGTTTAGCATTTTTAGCTCATTTGCACCAGACAAAATTCAACTTTCATCAATTAGACAAACTTTTAGGTGAACTTAAAAGCTATGGTCTTAATGGAATTGAGGGGTATTACACCGAATATACAGATGAACATATAAAAGCGTTCAGGACACTCGCACAAAAACACAATTTATTCTATTCAGGCGGTTCTGACTTTCACGGTTCAATGAAACCAAATGTAAAATTAAGGTTGGGTTATTCCGACTTGCATATACCATACAGTATTTTAACTACATTAAAACGTTTAAAATTTGAAAATTAGTCAAAAATAGGATTGCAACTATTTGCAATCCTATTTTTTGGTGGTTAATCTATGAGTGGTTTTATAAAAATAAAAAGCAAAGCTATGCTTCTTGATAATACATTAAAATTATTTTTTGTTACTCTTGTTTCATTTATTTTAAAAGCAAGTGCTATTTTATGTATATTTCTTTCCGCACACTTCATTTTAGTTAGTGACATTTTCCAATCTTTTTTAGTAGAATACAACTCTCTTTTTGTTTATTTTATTTACAGTCTTTTCGTTATAATTGCCTGGTTTCTTTTATTTATGTTTATAAGCGGATTAAAAACCGGTGAAAAAGCAATTTATTTTATGCAATCCAAAGGTAGTAACGCAAAATTCAAATACCTATTTATATTTTTAAGACCATCACAAAGTTTCAGAAGTTTCTGTCTTTACACAAAAATTTTCTTATTAAAATTATTCTGGGGTCTATTTATATATTTACCTCCCTGTTTTTGTCTTTCTCTCACAATCTTCCTTTATTTTTCAACTGCTATTTATACCAGTGTATTTTTCACCTTGATTTTTGGTGTCGCTTTTCTGACATCTATATCACGTTTTTATCACAATTGTATTTCTATACGATATTCTTTCGCTCCTTACTATATCTGTACAGATTTAAATATTTCTGTAAAAGACGCTATAAATAAAAGCATCAACAACTCTGACGGTTTTATAAAAGATGGTGTTTATTTGAAATCTTCTATGATACCCTGGATTATCAGTTGCATTTTTATTTTACCTGTTATTTATGTTATACCTTTTACGAAACTTACAAAAGCAAAATACATTACATTCTGTGATGGACTGCATAAAACACTTCCACAGGCAATAAATTTCAAAAACGCTATAAAAAATGATGGTGTTATATAAAAAAGGGGCTGTAAAAAACTTAGCGTTTTTTTACAGCCCCTTTTTTTATTATTCATCTAAATTTATATTACCAGTTTTATTTATCTTTCTGATTTCTGCTTCGTTCATAATATCCCCTGACTGACCCTGACCATTCTTTTGATTAAGTTTATTTCTTACAAAATCATCGTGACGAATAACCGGTTGATTTGTCATATGTTCAACAAAGAACAACTCATCTTCTTCCTCTTCAGGTAAAAATCTGTATCTGTTTACAATTAACCATATAACAATTGCGATTACAACAATAACAATAGCACCGATTGTAACATATTTACCAATATTATCTTTTAACGCATTTTTATCATCACCAATTATAGCATCGGCATTTTCAAATTGTGCTTCAACAATTACGTTGTTAGCAGGCATTTCAAAAGTATATTCTTCAATAAATTTACCATTTACACTAAGCGAATTTTCTACAAGTTTTTTTCCTTCGTCAGCTTTAACAGTAATAGTTATAGTTTCACCTGCTTTAGCTTTAGTTGGGGTTACAGTAATAACGCCACCTAAATTTGTACTAACGCTTATTGTGTACAATGAATCGTCAGGAAGAGCATCCCATTTAGCATAAAGAACAGTATCTTCATCTGCTTCTGAAGTTAAGAAATCCCACTTTTCAGTAAAATCTTTATCAGCATACCATCCATCAAATTTAAATCCATCTTTTTTGGGTGCATCTGGTATTTCTACAATACCATCATTAACCTTAACTTCAACTGTTTCTTCACCATTATTAAGTTCAAGCTTAATTTTAAAATCATAATCATTTGTACTCTGTGTTTCATTCTCACCAGAATGATTATTACCACTCCACACTGGATTTTGATTACGTGTAGTAGTTGGCTTACGAGTTGTTGTAGGTTTTTTTGTAGTTGTTGGTTTTTCTTCTGTTGTATCAATTACAGTTACTTCATCAGTTGCGTCCATACCCTCATCATTAGATGGTATTTCTGTAATAATAAAATCCGAATCATCATCTGGTTCTGCAGACACAACAAAATTAAAGGAAAGCGCAGAAACAATTACTAAAACAGCTGCAATCAATACTTTCAATTTTTTTGAATTCATCACAATACTCCAATCAATAAGTAGAACTCATATCTTCGTTTATTTTTTCTTCGACTACCTTTACATATGTAGAGTTTTTAATCTTTTCCTGAAGCATATTATAGAATAAATCTTCATCAATAGGAAGTGTAACAGTTTTTCCAAGCCAACTTGAAAGAAATGCCGCATTTGAAATAGTAAGTCCATTTATTCCTTCTATGCCTGATGCAGTAAGTTCTTCGCCACGAAGAATCGCAGCAGCAAACTTATTCATTACTTCGACGTGCTGCTCATTTCTACCATCAAGTTCTGCTTCGTAAGTTTTATACTGGATGTCAGTAAAGCCATCACCACAACCTTTTAAATTCTCTGACACACATTGAGACAATTCACACACTATCAATTTATCATTTTCGCATATAATCTTCGCTTTGTCAAGTGTTATTTCTAATCTGTTAGTGCCTGGGTAGTCACCAGTTGTTGTTATAAATGTTCCTGTAGCACCATTTTTATACTGTGCATAAATCATAACATCGTCTTCAACTTCAATATCGTGCCATTTACCTTCGTGACAAATTGCAGTAATTTTTTCAGGCATACCGCAAATCCATTGCCATAAATCAAGTTGGTGTGGACATTGATTAAGAAGAACACCGCCACCTTCACCTGACCATGTTGCACGCCATCCACCTGAATTATAATAAGCCTGGGTTCTGTACCAGTCAGTAATAATCCATGTAACGCGTTTCATTTCGCCGAATTTACCACTGTGCACAATTTCGTGAGCTTTTCTGTAAAGGCAATTTGTTCTCTGATTGAACATAATACCAAACACTTTACTACTTTTTTTAGCAATCTCATTCATTTCACGAACTTGCTTTGTGTAAACACCAGCAGGTTTTTCACTCATAACATGAAGACCTTTGTTAAGACCTTCAATTACCATAGGCGGATGGAAATAGTGTGGTGTAGCAATTAAAATTGCATCTACTTCGCCTGAATCCATAAGTGCTGAAGCATCACCAAATGTTTTAACATCAGGTAATTGCTCTTTTGCCCAATCCAATCTGTCTTCTTTAATATCACAAACCGCAGTGATAATAAATTCAGGCATTTTATTTGCTAAATAATTTTTTATGTGGCTTGAACCCATATTACCTATTCCAATAATACCCAAACGAACTTTTTCCATAATCAAAACTCCTTCTCTTTATTACATTGATTTAAACAAATCCGGCAACTTCATTAAAGCAGACGGAATATTCTTTAAAAGTTTCATAGCACTTGGTGTAAGCGGTTTGTCATTAAGCACGTCACAAAGTGCCTCACACATTTCGTCATTGAATACGCCAGAACTCATTGTTACAAAACAACGAAGAGGAATCTGGAACGCGGTATTTTTCATCATTTCACTATTTATACCGCCACCGCCGATTTTTTCAACAACCGCAGTAATGAGTTTTGTTATTTTCTCACCGCGTGAAGTTCCTGCAGCATATTCAAGAGTACAATTTTTATCAATAGGAAGCGACATATCTCTTTCTCTCTGAGGGATTTCGTGACCTAAAATTGCAGTAAACTCATCATCAGTAGCAAATGCCATATCACCATTATAATAAACAGGTGCTTTGTCACTGTAATCAGGTACTGCCGCTTCAACAGAAGAATTAACTTTTACAAACTCTGTAAGGAGAATTTCTCTTGAAGAAGCACCAACAAGAATTTTATATTCGCCACTTTCTACGTGCCAATCGTGAATATTCACATTATAGAAAGCAAATGAGCGTTTGCTAAGTTCGAGCTGAACTTCTTTTTCTTCACCTGCTTTTAAGAACACCTTTTTAAATCCTTTTAACTCTTTAGGGGCTTTAAAAATCTTACTTTGTGGTGGGGAAACATAAAGTTGACAAACTTCTGCACCATCAACTGTGCCTGTATTTTTAACTTTGAATGAAACTGTTAAAATCTCATTATCATTTATTTCTTTACTACTGAGTTTAATATCTGAATACTGGAAAGTAGTATAAGAAAGACCGAACCCAAATGGGAATAATACCTCTTTTTCAGTTTTATCGTAATATCTGTAACCAATAAATATACTTTCCCTGTACTCAACAGAAAGAAGTGTACCCGGAAAATTATATCGTGATGGTGTATCGTCTAAATTAAGTGGATAAGTTTCTGAAAGTTTACCCGACGGATTAACTTTACCTGATAATACATCAAAAGTTGCTCCGCCACTTGCCTGACCAGATAAAAGACCATTCACTACTGCTTTTACATCATAAAGCCACGGCATAGAAACTGCAGAACCACCAGAAAGAACGACTACAACATTTTTATTTTTCTCTAAAACTGCTTTTACAAGTTCGTTGTGTGATGGTGGTAAATCTATATGTTTTCTGTCAAAACCCTCAGATTCATAAATCTCAGTAAGACCAATAAATACAACTGCAACATCCGCCTTAGCTGCTAATTCTGCCGCCTGAGCAATAAGCTTTTCGTCTGGTACATCAGTTGTTTTATCATATCCACGTGCATAAGCTGCTTTGTACCCATTTTTAAGAAATTCCTGATATGCAGAGTCTAATTCAGTAGGATTTATAAGTGAACTACCCGCGCCCTGATACCTCGGATTTTTCGCCATTTCACCGATAAATACAATTTTCTTTGATTTATCAAGCGGAAGAATGTTATCTTCATTTTTAAGTAACACCATAGATTCACTTGCGATTTTTCTTGCAAGGAGATGGTGTGATTTCATATCACAATTATA
Organism: uncultured Clostridia bacterium; assembly: GCA_937891215.1. The sequence continues at coordinate 5,095 of CALAEU010000241.1, read as the reverse complement.
ATCTGCGTGTAAATTTTCAGCACCTTTGAAGATCAGTGCTAAAAGTGTATCAACATTTTTGTCAAGTGTATTTATATCAAGTTCACCTGACTTGACTGCTTTTACAATTTTTTGGGGACCTAAACCGCCAGAACTTGGCATTTCAAGGTTTTTACCTGCTTTAATACCGTCAACAATTTCGTTTTCTGCACCCCAGTCAGTAACAACAACGCCCTGATAACCCCATTCATCTCTTAAAACATCTGTAAGAAGCCATTTATTTTCTGCACAGTAAGTACCATTTAATTTGTTATAAGCATTCATAACTGTCCAAGGTTTTGATTCCTTAACAGCAATCTCAAATGCAGTTAAATAAATTTCTCTTAATGCTCTTTCATCTGCAACAGTGTTAATAGTCATTCTTCTGCATTCCTGATTATTTGCAGCAAAATGTTTTAATGAAGTACCAACACCTTTACTCTGAACACCATTTATAAAAGAAGCCGCCATTTTACCCGCTAAAAACGGGTCTTCTGAAAAATATTCAAAATTTCTGCCACAGAGTGGTGAACGTTTCATATTTACACCAGGTCCTAAAAGAACAGAAACATTTTCTTTAAGACATTCTTCACCTAATGCAACACCCATTTTTTCTATTAACTCTGTATCCCACGAAGAAGCGGTTGCACTTGCAGTCGGGAAACAAGTTGCAGGAGCACTGTTACCCAATACATCACCTGCTGCAGTTTTTTCCTGATTTTGTTTTCTTAATCCGTGAGGTCCGTCAGTTACCATAATAGACGGGATAGAGAGACGACTAACATCCACAAGATGCCAGAAATCTTTACCTGAACAAAGAGCTGCTTTTTCTTCTAATGTAAGTTTCGAAATAATATCTTTGTATTTCATAAAATCGCCTCGCATTTTTTTAGAATTTCAGGGAAAAATACTTTCAACAGAAAGTGGTGATAAAAATGAATGACAATAAAAAGAAAAATCTTTCAAAAGACGAAGAAGTAATTGAAGCTTATAAAGATAACGACACATACATCAAAAGTGATGTTAATGGTTCTTACACAGGACTTACTGAAAATTACGAAGTTCCTGAACAAGATGCCGATGACCTTTAAATCTTCATTATTTGGATATCCGTTATCTGAAAATAACGGATATTTGTTGTTTTTACCGTGTTTTTGCTTTGGTATTTACAATACCTATAACTGCGAAAACAAGTTGAGTAATAATAAGTGGAATAATTGAAAGTTCTGCACCACCAGCAATAAATGAGAAAGCTGAAGCGAATGCAACACCTACTGCTATTGCACCAGTCTGAAGAACCAAAGATGAACGCTTTATTTTACCTAAAGAAAGTGCAGAAGCAACCGCATGTAAATAAGATGAACTTTTACCGTTATGCATTAAAACAGAGTCACCTGCGGTGCGTTTTTCATTAACATAACTATTTAAAATATCACCTGAAACAGCACTTATAACTTTAATTCCGCTATTAGGAATTGAAAGACTTGAAGCAACCATATTATCGGTAATATTTGCATCATCATTTCTTAAAAGAAGTGATATACTTTCTCGTTCAATAAGTTTAAGGAGTTTTGCATTTTCCTGATTTACATCGTAACTCACAATAAACATAGCACCAAGTTTACCCTCTATTGCAAGGAATAATGGGTATCTGCCATCGTGAGTATATCTTTCAACAAAAGCTTTGTCAGGAACTTCAACATTATGATTTCTCAATAAATCGTAACTACCAACAAGAACTCGCCTGTTCTGTATCCAGGCAGAAAGACCTAATTTATCTTCATAAGCCAGAGTATCAACAGGTGGAAGCAACTCCACTCTGTCCATAATAACCCTTTTAAATAAGTTGCCTAATGCACCGCCTGACGCTACAACCATTGCAGCGGTGTAAAGAATTGCATCGTCAACTTTCATAGAATGGAATGTTTTAATTCCAAAAACATTACCGCCGTCTTTATCAAAAACATCGGTAGAATCAACTGTAATACCATTGGCAACTGCACACATTCTGTTTGCTTCCCAACCTGTAATTACACTACCCTTTTTGCGAAGTTTCGCTGACAGTTTATTTATTGCCAGGTTATCGCAAAGGAACATAAAACAAGGAGCAGAAATTGCTAAAACTGCAGTAAATGAACTTAAACCATTAAAAGCATTTCTTGAAATGATAGTTGTTATTACGCCAACTATCAATGCGACAAGAAATGTAACCGGAACAGTTCTTTTGTTAAGTTCATCAGCAGGGTAATATTTTTTAGAAAGCTCTAAAAATCTGCCTGGAAAATTAGTTTTTTGTGAAGCTATTATTATCGGTTCATCCAATAAAAGTCCCCTGCCTATTTCAAAAGCAGTTTCTTTTCTTTCAATATGTGAAATAGAATAAAGTTCGTTTTCTGTTACTATCGCGAAATCTTTTCTTAATCTTCTTGCTTCTAAAAGTCCAGCGAAACAGTTAAACACAAGTGGCAAAACTGCAACAGCCGAATATAAAGAAAGTCGGTTTTCAAATGGAAGCACTGCAAAAAAGAATGAAATATTCTGTAAGAGTACTGCAGTAAGTGCAACTGCGCACCCTGAGTTTCTGTTGAATTTCAATCCTTTGAATGATGCAAAACCATCAATAATTAAATCTTTACTTACAAAACACGCAACAAGTGTCACAATAAAATTTAAAAGTATAACTGGGAATTCATTTTTGTGAACAAGTGAATTAGGAGCATAAACTGCACTTGCTACTAATGAAAGTACAACAAGTAACGCAAAACACACAAAGCATACTGTGGTATTTATAAGTGCTTTTTTTTCCTGTTTCTTTAAATTGAATTCAACTTTAAATTTATCGTTTACATTTCTGTATTCATCAAGACCGAATTTTATACCATTATCATCGTCATGAACTTCTTCTTCGGGCTCTGTACTTACTACAAATTCTGCCGCCTTTTTGCGTCTTTTCTTAATAAGTTCTCTTTCAACTTCTTCTTCGTCAACAATCTGAACTTCTTCTTCGGTATTAAAACCTTCAAAAGAAAGTTGCATATCATCTTCTTCAATAAGTTCAGTTTCATCGGCACTGCCATCAGTAACTGCCAATGAGCGAAGACCTATTGTTCTGCTGTTTTTAATTTCTTTTGTTGTCTCTTCTCTTTTTTGTTCTTCACGAAGAATATCTTCAGAAACCAAAATAGGAATAGGTTCTAATTCTTTTGTACTTTTAAAATTACTTGCTTTTTTTACAAATCCACCGCGTTCATAGGGTTGTTCACCTGCAGGAATAAACTTATGCTCAGCAGTCTTTTGTAAATTGTGTATCGGTTTGTTAAGAAAACGGTCACGATATTTATCGCTTTCAAGTGCAGTAAATGCTCTTGTTGCACCATCAACGCCAGATTTCTCAACCGAAGTAGTTTTTATTTTATGTTCAATATCTTCATTATAAATAGGTCTTGGATCAACAGATTCGGACTTATTTATTGCAGGAGCAACCTGTTCGGGTTCAAAATCCTTTTCAGAAGAAATACCACTATCCTGTAAAAGTTCATCTATTTCTTCAAATGTCCATTTTCTGTTACTGCCAGTACCATAAAAATCATCGTACAAATCTGTTCACCTGCCTTTTAAATAATAGAGTGAGTGTATTCGAACCAAATATACCTTAAATGTCCGATTTCACGCACCTTTTGTATTTTTTTGTCTTGATATACGCCAGTATACCTTCGTAAATGTAATCCAAAATGCACGAGACCTCGGACATTTCAGGTTCTGCGAAGTTTAATACTTGGCAATTTTTTCTGTAACAAGGCAAAACTCGTAGGAATACTACCGTATTTCAAGAGTTTTAACGATGTTACAGGGAAAAGTGACTGTATTAAACCATTTCTGGTTCGAATACGCTCACTCTACATTTTAATCTCTCTGACGAGACACTTCATACATAAGAATACCTGCCGCAACTGATGCGTTGAGAGAATTAATTTTGCCTTTCATTGGCATTGAAAGTGTAACATCACACTTTTCTTTAACGAGTCTGCCGACACCGTTGCCTTCAGAACCGATTACAAGTGCAATTGAACCTTTTAAATTGCTTTTGTAAAAAGGTTCACCATCCATATCTGCACAGTAAACCCACACACCGCGTTTTTTGAGTTCGTCAATAGTCTGCGGAATATTTGTAACTCTTGCAACGTGCATAAATTCGACTGCACCGGCACTCGTTTTAGCAACTGTAAAACTTAAAGAAGCACTTCTACGTTTTGGAATAATAACACCATGAGCACCTGCCGCTTCTGCAGTACGGATAATTGCGCCCAAATTATGTGGGTCTTCAATTTCGTCACATATAATTATAAAAGGTGCTTCACCACGTTCTTCTGCAGTAGTAAAAATATCTTCAATAGAAGAATACTCTTTAACTGCACCCATAGCCGCAATACCCTGATGATTATTGTGACCACAAATGAAGTCAAGTTTTTTTGCGTCAACCTCTTTAATTACTATTCCCGCTTTTTTTGCATCTGCAACAATTTTAGGAATAGAACCACTTCTGTCACCGCGAGCAACCATTACACTATCAAGCGGTCTGCCACTTTTTATTGCTTCAGCAACTGAATTTCTGCCGAATATAACATCTTTTTCGTTCTCTCTCTCATTATTAAGAGAATTGTCATTTTTTATCATATATAAACCCTTGAATTTTATTTGTTATTAGGAATAAGTTTTTCTTTATGTTGATTCAATCCATAGTTATTAGAACATCTAGAAATACTAACAGGTAAATTATAAGTCTTATAATAAGCTAATACTAATAAATCAGCACTAGCCTTACTAGCACTATAAGCAGAAGAAGGATTTAATTTATCTTCTTCTTTAAATGCATAATTTAAACTACTACCATAAACTTCATCAGTACTTACTTGATGAAATCTTTTTACTTTATATTTTAATGATGCATCTAATAACACTTGAGTTCCAATAACATTAGTTTTTAAAAATATTGAAGGATTATTAATGCTATTATCAACATGACTTTCAGCAGCAAAATTAATAACTATGTCAAATTGTTCTTCTTTAAATAATGTAT
>CALAEU010000240.1 GCA_937891215.1 uncultured Clostridia bacterium | reverse complement strand
AAATTCCAAAATCATTTTCCATAAGTGAACATCTGGTGAGTTTTTCGAGTCCATATTTTTTTCTTATTTTATCTCTTGCGAGTTCAAGGCGTTCTTCTTTTTCGTGCTTCTGGTGCTCTTCAATATCAAAAAACGAAGCCTGACTGAAAACGCCTGATGAGTCAAGAAGTTTTGTACCTGTAATGCTTAATGCTCTTATAGGATTTTCTTCCACATCCACATTTTCTTCTATGAGTTTCAATGCAACTTCTGCTAAATCGTATGCTAAATCTGTCGGGGACTCAAGACTGCACGACCGCATTATTGTTTTTAAAGAAGTATCTCTTATACCCACCTGTAACCCTGCACACGCCACGTCGTGTTTTCTTAGTCTTGCAGAAACTTTATCTGAAAGAAAGAAAACACAGGTGCGTACATCTGCCCATGTTTTAAGGTCAGTTTTAAAAGTCATTCCGTTACCGATTGATTTATAAGCATCCCTGTACTGAAAATGATTAACCTTGCTGTAATCGTAACCATTTGCATACTGAAAAATGACTTTACCCTGAACACCTAAAAGATTTTCTAAAACACCTTCGCCTATTTCTGCAATATCGCCTATTGTATTTATTCCCACATTTCTTAGCTTAACTGCTGCTTTTCTACCAACAGTAAAAAGTTCACCTACAGGTAACGGATATAACAAACCTTTAAAATTTTCTTTTGTTATTACCGTTACCGCGTCAGGCTTTTTATAGTCGCTCCCCATTTTAGCGAAGATTTTATTAAAAGATACTCCAACAGATATTGTAACCCCGACTTCTCTTTTTATTACTTCCCGTAATTCATTAGCTATTGCTTCACCACTGCCAAAAAGTTTTTGTGAACCAGTTACATCAAGCCAACATTCGTCCATACCAAAAGGTTCAACTAAATCTGTATAGCGACAGTAAATTTCGAATATTTTTTTAGAATACTCCCTATACTTTTCATAATGTGGTTTTACAAGCACAAGATTTTTGCATTTTGCTTTCGCTTTCCATATTGGCTCTGCGGTCTCAACACCATATTTTTTTGCCTTTTCGTTTTTTGCTAAAATAATTCCGTGTCTATACTCAGGGTCACCACAAACTGCAAATGCATAATTATTAAGTTCAGGAAACATACTCGCTTCAACAGACGCAAAAAAATTATTGCAATCACAATGCAATATAACTTTCTCCACCATTTACACCTACCAAACATTTGTTTGTATTATTATAGCAAAACATTTGTTCTGTGTAAAGTGGTTTTATAAAAAATTTATTACAATCTCTTCTAATGATTTACATTTAACTCAATTTATGGTTTAATATAGTATATTAAATATTTTTTAGGGGTAACTTATGATTATACTAATGCTTCTGGGGGTTGTGATTTTTTCACTTCTCGCCCTTTTCATTTATAAAAAAGCAAATAAAGATTTTAAAGATAACAAAAAACTACTTGCAGTTCTTTTAAGTTTCATTGTTTTTGCAGTTGGTCTTGAAGCAACTGTTTTCAATGTAAATTTTTATAGCAATTTTGGAAATAAAGAAATCTCTCTTAACCACTATCTGAATTATTTTGAACTTAATAATAAATATGTTTTAACTTATGAAAATAATACAGTTTATTTCCCTGAAATAGATGGTGAAGTAAAAAACATTCATTTTGATATCGCAGATATAAATACTATAAAAAATATTCCCATCACAATAAAGTTAAGCGATGACGGAAATCTTATAACATACGAAACTCCAGCAAGAACCATTTCACGAGATGTAAAAAAGAGTCACTATATAAATATTCATCCTTATGGAAATGTTTCAGGTATGAGCGTTTCTTTTGATTTAGATGAATATGATGTAGTTGTTCTGAACGGAATCTCATTAAATACAAAAAGACCATTTTCATTTTCATTATTCAGAATTTTAATTGTTGTCTTAGTTCTTGGTTTTTGTTCTATGTTTTCCTCAAAATCCGAGCTTAATAAAATAAATTTTTCACAAAATAAAGAAATTTACTCAGTATGTGCAACTTTTCTGATATGTGTTTTAAGTGGTATTTTTACTATATTAGCAGTAATTAATCCGTTGTTTTTAGGAATTACCATTGACCAAAACGGTCTTTCATTTATACCACTTAATATGGAAAATCATAATATGTATGATGAACTTGCGTGTGCAATTCTTGATGGTAAAACTTACATTGATAATAATGATATTCCTGCTTCATTAAAAGAACTCTCTAACCCTTATGACACTACTTTAAGGCTTGTTAAATCTCAAATGACTGGCGACCAATACCGCTGGGATGTTGCTTATTTCAACGAACACTACTATGTATATTTTGGTATTGTACCTTTACTTTTAATGTACTTACCATTCAGACTTATAACATCATCGCCTTTCCCTACCGCTGTAGGAATAATAATATTTGCTATACTTTTCACCATTGGTGTATATAAACTTATAACACTTATAGCAGAAAAGAAATTCAAAAACCTTTCTGTCAGAGACATTCTTTTAGTTTTTATAACATCGGTAATTTCTTGCGGACTTCTTTTTCTTGTAAAGCGTCCTGATTTTTATTCAATACCGAATATTACAGGAATGACTTTTTCCACTTTCGGAATTTATAACTGGATTTATGCGCTTTATAATGAAAACAAACGCAATTTAAGATTTTTAGTCGGTTCTTTATGTATGGCACTTGTTGCTGGTTGCAGACCACAATTACTAATTCTGACAATCCTGTTTGTTCCACTATTCTTCAAAAAATATTTAATAGACAAAGAAATAAAAAGCAAAAAAGGCGTTGTAGAGCTCATTTTATTGCTATCGCCTTATGTAGTTGTTGCAATTGGTCTTATGTATTACAACTTTATAAGATTTGGGTCACCTTTTGACTTTGGGGCAAACTATCAACTTACAACAAATGATGTTACCAATAGAGGAATGAATATGGGAAGAACAGGACTTGGTATTTTCACATATTTATTCCAACCACCTGTATTTTCTGCAAAATTCCCATTTTTAGAAAGTTCAATAATAAGAACAAATTATGTTGGTGCAACTATTTACGAATACTGCTTTGGCGGACTTATAACATCAACACCATTTCTTTGGTTTTTAGCTCTTTTAGGTAAAGCAAAAAACACTTTAAAAGAAAAAAAACTTTTAAGTTATACTTTACTTTTAATTATTTTCGCTTTTATACTTGTAATTTTTGATACACAAGCTGGTGGAATTTTACAAAGATATATAAGCGACTTCGGTTTTATATTCTTTGGGGTAGTTTCACTCATAGTATTTGCACTTATTGAAAATGCAAAATCTGAAAGCGAAAAAAATCTACTCAATAAATTAACATTCAGTTCATCATTTTTAAGTATTTTTTACTCATTTGCACTTGCATTTTCTGTGTCAGATGGTACAATAGATACTATGAATCCAGGACTGTTCACCTATCTTTCTGAAACGGTGCAATTCTGGTTATAAGATTAAATTCAAAATAAGGGAAGAGAAAAATTTTTATGGCAAATTTCAAAAAAACTAATCTAATGAAAATACTTTCATTAATATTCGCAATTCTTTTAACAGCTACCGCATTTACAGGTTGTGGGGGTAAAAAAGAAGAACCTACCACAACAGAACCTACAACAATTATTACAACTGAACCGCCTGTTATTCACAGAAACCCATTAACTGGTGAGGGTGGCTATAACGAAAAACTTTTAGGCAACAGACCTGTTATGGTAGTTGTTGAAAATCATCCACAGGCAAGACCGCAATGGGGACTTACTTCATCAGACATCGTTTTTGAAATGGTGGCTGAGGGTGGCATTACAAGAATGATTTTAATGTTTGCAGACTCTTCACGTCTCCCTGATAAAATAGGTCCTGTAAGAAGTACAAGACACTACTTTTTAGATTTAGCCGAAGGGTATGACGCAATTTTCACACACTTCGGTCAGAGTACTTATGCAAAAACACAACTTGCAAACCACGATATTGATAATATCAATGGTTATGTTGATGGCAGCTACTTCTCTCGTGACAAATCAAGAAATGTTGACTCTGAACATACTGCATACACAACTAAAGAGTGGGTTTTAAAAGCAATTGAAAACAAAAAATACAGAACAACTCTTAAAGATGGTTACGATAACGCATTCACTTTCAATGTTGATGGTAACAGAGTTTTAGAAGATGGTTCTTGTGTAAGTGCAACAGTTTCATTCTCAAGCAGTTTCACTTACACTTTAGATTACGACAAACAAGAAAATGTTTACTATAGTTCACTTAACGGCAATCCGTTTGTAAGCAGTGATGGAACACAACAGAATTTCCAAAACATTGTTATTCTTTACACCAATATTTCTGCAATTTCAGGCGATACAAAAAACAGGGTTGACTTTGATTTAAGCGAGGGTCACGGCACTTATATTTCTAACGGTTCTTATGAAGCTATAAAATGGGAAAAAGGCGACAGTACCGATATGTTAAAACTCTTAGTCAGT
>CALAEU010000239.1 GCA_937891215.1 uncultured Clostridia bacterium | reverse complement strand
TTCATAACCATAGCTAAGAATGTACGGTCTTCACCATCAACTGCAATCATACCATGAGGAATTGAACTTTTATAATAGATGCTGTCGCCTTCTCTTAAAACTTCGTAATTGTCACCAACACGAACTTTTAAAGAACCCTTTATAACAAGGTCAAACTCATGACCGGCGTGTGTGCTTACTTCAATTTCTTTTGACTGAAGTTCACTTGAATACTGGTAATTTACCCAATATGGATTAGCAAGTTTTTGTTTGAACCTTGGTGCTAAATTTTGAATTAATTTACCATCTTCATTTGCAGTAACTTTACCATTACCTCTGCGTGTTACTGTGTAAGAAGAAAGTTTTGCGCTCTGACCTTCTAAAAGATCTGTCATTTCAACACCGAATGCAAGAGCACATTTATGAACGAATGAAAAAGGTAAATCATCTTCACCTTTAACAAAAGATAAATAATCCTCTAATGTTACTTCTGCTTTTTGTGCCATTTCTTCCTCTGAAAAACCGTAAATTGCACGTAACTCCTCAATTCGTTCAGCAACCTCTGCTAACTTTTTTGTTACTTTACTGTCTGCCATTACAATCATTCCTTTCAAAAATGAAATAAAAATTAGTTAAAAGAAACACACAAATAAAAAACCGTCTCAAAGTAAAAACTTTGAGACGGAAAACTTTTCCGCGGTACCACTCAAATTGCAATAATAAAATATTGCCACCTTTAAGGTCAAACAACCCCTCTGCACTAACGCTGCAGTTCTTTCGGAAGAAACTTACTATTACTTTCAGCCCTTCAGCTCAGAAGTGATAGGTTTAAGGAAAATTATGTTATCGGCTCACAGCAAACGCCGACTCTCTGGAAACAGTCATTTTCAACCGTCTTCGTCATCGCTTTTATTTGTGATATTCATTTAATGTAGTTACAATAGCACTTTTATTTTTTCTTGTCAACACTTTTTTTAAAATTTCCTTAACTTTTTTAATAAATTTTATGCTCAATATTTATAGATTGTTACAAAATAACAGATATAGCCATAACTTCTGTTGACACTTTTTTCATTATATGTTAAACTTTATGAGTTAAAAAAATATTGGATAAAGGCGGTTATCAAAATGGCTAAAAATTTAAAAGACATTGACAAAGCTGCTGAAAGCAAAGGTTCATTCCTTGTTACAGTATGGCAGTTTGTTAAGTTCATTGTTGTAAGTCTTCTTGCAATGGTAGTGCAAATAGCATTAACAAACCTCATTCCTCTCATCCCTGCAATTCAGGAAATGTATGCGACACCATTCAACATTCTCGGAATTTTAGATTACCCTGTAAACACAGACGCAACAGGTGCTATTATTTCAGGTGGTCTTGGTTACTGCATCGCTTTCAATGTTGGTAACATCGTTGCTCAGATTGTTGCTTTCTTCGTAAACAAAGAAAAGACATTCAACTCAGGTGCAAATGTAGCAATTACTCTTCCAATATACATAGTATTCACAATTGCACTTATTTTCTTCTCAGCTTGGCTTTCACCAACACTCAACACTCTTTTCTTAGGTTTTGGTTGGGCAGAAGCTCTTGCACGTAATGCAGCAATGATGATTTGCTCTGCACTTCAGTTCTTCCTTTACTTCCCGGTTGACAAAATTCTTTTCCACAAGAAAAAAGAAGAAAAGAAAGAAGAAGTTACAG
>CALAEU010000238.1 GCA_937891215.1 uncultured Clostridia bacterium | reverse complement strand
TCCTAAACGAAAAATGTATACGATGATAGAAATCCAGAGTAGAAAAGTACCTTTGATCGTTTTCTTATCTTCGTTATATAGATTTGAGGATATTTTAGCTAAATCACAAATCGAATATTTTGTAATTGATAAAGGAGAACCTTTTCCAGAAGATAAAGATATTACAAAATATTCTTTAATTAGATTTAGAGATAAAATCCTCTATTATAATCAATATCCTATTGAGAATGCTTTGTTATTGAATGGCTTAGCATACCTTGATGTAGACAATATAGATTATGAAGAGTTGAATGATCTTGGAGTTTATCTGGATTATATCTTTACTAAATTCAAAGTTAGATCTTTGTATAAAGGTTGGACAGCATTTCACGAGATGTTCTTGACGCCTATAGCAAAAGAAGTTCTTAGAGACTTAGGACAGCCTACAGATTTCTTAGAAGTATTCTTGTATGCTAACTCTTTGCTTGCGGATAATAGTTTCTTGCCACCTAATGATGCTAGAAATTATCGTATTCGTGATTTCGAGATGTTGAACAGCTATTTGTATAGTGCAGTATCAAAAGCGTACGTTGACTATAAACAAAAAGGTAAACAAAGATTTGCTTTTACTATTCCTGAGGATGAGGTTCTTAAGAATTTGAATAAATCTCTTGTCCTTGAGAACTACGATACAACAAATCCGTTGAATGAATTGATGTCTAAGTCTACGATCACATTTAAAGGCCCACAAGGAGTTAACTCTGATAGAGCATTTAAACTTGACAGACGTGGTCAAACGCGAAGCGTTGTCGGAACAGTAGGTATATCTAGCCCTGAAAATGGAACAGTCGGTATTGTTAGACAATTAACGGTTAATCCTAGAGTTACTTCTACTAGAGGTTATCTAGAGTGTCCAGTTACAGATGAGGACGCTAACGCTCTTCCTGTATCATCATTGTTAACACCAACTGAGGCTGCTTTGCCATACATCACAAAGGATGACCCTAAACGTATTGGATTTGCATCAGCACAAACAAAGCACGTTATTCCAGCAGCAGATTTCGATTTCCCAGTAGTCGGAACAGGTTTTGAAAAGACCGTTATAGACCGAGTAGGAGATACATTTGGATACAAATCTAAAAAGAACGGAATCGTTACAGGTATAGATGAAGTAAACAAATTTGTTGTGTTGAAATACGATGATGGTACTTCTGATCGTATAGATTATGGAGATAGATTCGTTCGTAACTCAGACTTCTTCTTGCCTAACAATCTTGAATTGAATGTAAAGGTTGGAGATAAGGTTAAGAAAGGTGATATCGTTACATACAATAAAGATTTCTTTAAGAAACACATGGGACAACTTGCGTTCACACAAGGAACGATTTCTAGAGTTGCAATACTTGAAGGAGAGATGACTGAGGAAGACTCTTCATGTATTTCACAATCTCTTTCAACAGGGCAATCTGTAAGAATTGTTCCGAGTCTTACTCTCGCACCATATTTTTTGTGCAGGAACAACGAGTTTTTACCTATTGTACCAAGACCTGCTTTTCTTGCCGCTTCTTTATGAGAATATCTACCATTATATGGTGTGCCCGGCATACTTTGTGACGCGGCAATTGTTATATATTTATAACCATTGCTTTCTAAAAACAAACCTGCTTCTAAAAGACAACGGTCAATAAATGCATTTACAGTTCTGTAATGATTAAAATAAGTAGGTGTTGGTTCTTCGTCTATTTCGTCAATAATAGCATCTGAAAGTTTTACTACTATACTTATCCCGTTTTGCAATTCACCTGAATCTGCATTACCGAGATACGAAAAACCTATATCGCTTACACCTTTGCTTAACAGTAACTCTTTAAGTTCTTTTTGTATGGATAAAACATCATTATTTGCCATTTTCTGTCCTCATTTTTTCCATACACGATAAAACTTTCTGACTCATTGCGGCACATTCGTAATAAAGCCCTTTGTTTCGTTCAAAATCTGTAAGGAAATTGTACATACTTCTTGCTTCATTCGCCATAAGTAACTGTTTTGTTTCATCTTCTAAAGACTCTATTATATCGCCTTTATTGTCGTAACATTTAATGCCCCTCAACTGAGAAACAGAACTTATTGTAATTGTACCTTTGTCACCTAATATCTGTGATTTACTTCTGCTTTCTGCAGTTTTTGAATATGTAATTGTAACTAATTTATCATCATATTTAAGTATAGCAGAACCCGAACCATCTGCGCCTGTAAACAAGAAATGTTGCTGTGCTGTAACGCTTTTTGGTTCTCTGAATAAATCTATGACAGGGTAAACACAATAAATACCCAAATCATTAAGTGCACCTGTTTTCATTTTCGGGTTAAATATATTAGGAAGTTCACCTGCCAGAAGTGCTTCGTATTTTGAAGACAATTGTGAATAATCAAAATGTGCAGAAGAAATGTTACCAATCTGGCTTATCATCTGTTTTAATCCATAGCGATTCACAGAGTGCATATACATAATTGCTTCAAAATATCTTACATTATTCTCTTCTGCTAAAAAGAAGAGTTTTGAAAATTCTTCACTTGTTGTAGTTATCGGTTTTTCACAAATTACGCTTTTCTTATTTTCTAACAGGAATTTGCATTGCTCATAATGGCAGGAGTTGGGACTTGCAACATAAACAAAATCTGTGTCAGAATCGGCAACCTCTTCTATTGATTTAAAAACTCTTTGTGCACCGACTTTTTCACAAAAAGACTTGCCTTTTTCTTCTGAGCGTGAATAAACGCCGTCTAACTGGAGACCATCTACTGTTTTAGCCCCTTCTATAAATGAATTGGTTATCCATGAAGTGCCTATTACTGAATATTTTACTTTCTGCATTATTCATCGCCCCCTGTTAGTTCATTTTTCTGAAGTCTTAAAAAATCTGCTACACTTTCTGGTGTAATCATTCTTTTACCATAATTCAATAATTGAGAAATTTTTCTTTGTGGAGTGCCAAGCCATTCACTTTTAGGAGATGTCGGTATTTTCATTTCTCTTAATATATCACAGAAAAACTGAGTTGTTGCTAAAAATGATTTGTACTCTTTACTTCCTCCCCCAGTCCATGCAATTTCTGCAACTGCAAACCAGCGTGGAAAACACATTGAAGTAAGTTCTTTAAAATTCCTTACATGTTCAGTCCATATTGGTGATTCAATTCCAATAACAGAATTTGCACCAACTTCTGTTAAACCTTTTAATTTTTTAGGCTTGAATTTATATATTTTTTCTAAAGAATTAACTGCATACGGGTAGTCTAAATACAATGGAGTGTTACACTCTACAATAAGTTTGTTACCTGCATTTGCCCAGTTTATACTGTTATTGTTTCTTTCGTACCATAAAGAAACTACTGTGTTATCTGAACTGATATTTCCACCTTTTAAAGCATCGTTCCAACAAATTGCAGTTTTACCCTTAGTTTTAAGATATGCTGAAACTTCATTCATTAACCATCCCTGAAGTTCCTGAAAATTCTTAAAACCGAGTTCATCTTTTTTAGCACGGCATTTTTCGCACTCTACCCAACGGATTTTCGGCGCTTCGTCACCACCAATATGAAAATATTTATTGTCAAATATCTCACACATCTCGTCAATTACTGCGTGTATTACTTTTTCTGTTTCAGGATTACCGACACATAAAATATCCTCGAATATTCCGCCTTTGGTTTTAGTTTCTATTTTTTCGCCTTTGCAGGAAATTTCGGGATACGCCGCAATCAAAGAAGTTGTATGACCTGGAATATCAAATTCAGGAATAACCTCAATATATCTTTCGTGGCAATACTCTACAATTTCTTTTAACTCATCTTTAGTATAAAAATATGCATATTCTTCCCCGTCATTCTCTTCTCTGCTGAATTCAGATGCTCTTCGTTTTGAACCTATTTCGGTAAGTAACGGATATTCTTTCATCTCGAAACGAAAACCCTGGTCATCAGTTAAATGAAAGTGGAATTTATTGAATTTAAAAAGTGCACACGCATCAATCATTTTCTTGATTTCTTCGACAGTAAAAAAGTGTCTTGAAGAATCTATCATAAACCCTCTGTATGAAAATTCAGGTTCGTCTGAAATATAAATATACGGGAGAAGACCTCGGTAGTTATACATTAACTGTTTTAATGTAACTTCTCCATAATATACACCTTTTTCACTACCGCCTTCAATAAGAACACCATTTTCATCAATAGTAAGTCTGTAACCCTCATCTGTTAAGAATGAGTGTTTTATCTCTTTTCTGATTTCAGGTTTTTCTTCGAAATAATAAAACCCCGATTTCATTTCAAATCTTCTTGGTGTAGGTATAAGGTGCATATTATCACTCCCTCACAAAACATTAACCGACTACAAATAATTATACATTATAATAATACTATTTTAAATACTCAATGTCAATGAAATCGGGCAAAAAACCGGGTCATAGTGAGTACTCACTATGACCCGGTTACCTTATACTAATTCGTATGTTACTTCATATTCTGGAATATATTCGCCAGTACCAAAATCCCTTGCTCTTGAAATAACTTTATCTTCATAAACTTCAAGAATTACGCCAGTAGCATTGTTATAATCGCCATCTTTATTTGTGATACCGATTGATGGAACGTTGATGCCGTGAATATTACCGATTTCTTCATAAGTATATTGACCAATACCTGTATGAAGGTGACCTGTTATATAGAACACATTTTCATACTTATTGAGAAGTTCGTAAACAATATCTGACTGGTCGCCGATAGTACCTGCCTCCCAGAGTGAAGCACCCCATGTAAGTGGAAGACCGTGTGTATCTCTTAATGGATAGTGACCCATAACAAATACAGGTTTACCACTTGCTGAAATTGCTGCTACTCTTTCTTCAAGCCATTGTAATTGTGCATCACTTAAATATGCATCTTCAAAACGCATTTCATCAGAACCAATAACAAGGAATGAGTATCCATCAACTTCATATTCAAACCAGATATTATCAATCGCTTTATCTTTTGGATTAAGATTATTAGTAAAGTCAAAGTAACGTTGTGTTGATTGCTCATAATCACGGATTCTTATATCGTGGTTACCTGCACACATAACAAAATTGTCAACTTTTGTTACTTTTACTAAATCGTCTGTAAGACTGTCATATTCTGACTGGAAACCATTTTCTACAATGTCACCTGCAACTAAAAGTGCGTCAATCTGACAAGCAGCATTCTGTAAGTCATCACATGCAGCAACAAAGTTTATTTCTCTTTCAGGGTTGTAGTTGCAAAGCTGTGTGTCGCCCCATACTACAGCCATAAGCTCTGCATCTGCTTCTTTATAATAAATTCTGTTATCTGTTGAAGGAGAAGCAACCCCACCTGTCAACATAACCAATGCTAAAATAAGACTGTTAATCTTATAAATTATAGAACTGATAATTTCAATTCCACCACTGAGACCCGCTAATGAACCCATATTATATACCTCCATACAACAAAGTTTTAAAACTCCGTCACAAGTAAGAATATCTTACACCATTTTCTATTATTTGTCAACAATTTTCAGAGTACCGCCTTCTTCTCTTGACTCGTCAGCAAGGAAAATAATGTTATGACCATCAACAGAATCATATATTGAAGTGCAGGAAACAGAAACGTCTTCACCTGAAACATATCTTATGAAATCTCTTGTTAAATTATCGTCACCGCCACCATGACCATCCATATCAAAGTCTTCAATGTCAAGTCTTTCTTCTGTACAGAAATTCTCACTGTCAGGGTCTATTTTAGTAAATTTAATAACATTGTTTTCAAATTCACCATAAAGTTCACCTTTTGTACCGGTAACTTTTATTACTCTTAAAGGTGCGGCAGAACCACCTATCATATTATGAGTACCTGTTGCGCCGTTACTGAAGTTTATAAGAACACTTTGTCTGTCAACAACATTATTGTCGCATTTATAAACACATTTACCGTAAGGACTTCTTTTAAGAAGTTCAATTCTTTGTTCCATTGTAGGATTTTCAATACTTTCAAGTTCTTGCCACACATAAAATTCCCATGAACCTAAGTGGTCTAAATAAATCTTTTTTGCACTGTATTGACAATTATCGACATTAGGACAATCTTTAAGGCAATATGTACCTGAATTTTCTGGTGCATTTTCTCTTTTGAACTGACCTAATGAACCAACAGAAGAAACTGAAAGAGGTCTTACTGGTGACATCATCCACATCATAATATCCATATCGTGACAACATTTCGCGAGAAGCATGGAAGTTTTGCACTTGTCACTGTTACCCCATTTACCTCTTACAAACGATGTTGTTATATGGTGATAACTGACATTTTCAATAGTTTGGATGTTGATTATTTCACCTAAATCACCATTCTGTATTTTCTCTTTGAATCTTAAATAAAATGGTGCATAACGAAGCACGTGACATATCATAACTTTATTTTTGTGCTCGTTTACGACATCTAAAAGCTCTTTCATTTCCGTCTTATTTACGCAAAAAGGTTTTTCCAAAAGCATATCGTAACCCAGTCTCAAAAGAGGAACTGAAGTTTTTACGTGTACTTCATCCATTGTACCATTTATTATTGCGTCAGCAAATTTGGGAACAGATGCTAACTCGTCTGCATCTTTAAAACAATTTTCTTCGGGAAATCCGAATTTTTCACGAACCATATTTCTGCGGTATTCATCAGGGTCTGCAACCCCTACTATTTTCAATTCATCAGGATGACTTAACGAATAATCCGCATACACAAGAGCACGATGTCCTGCGCCTAAAACTATTGCAGTAATTGGTTTTTTCATAATATATAACCTTCTTTATAAAATGACCTTATAACTTTTTACCCATTGCAACTCCACCAAATGCTGTTACAAATATTTTAAATCCATGTCTTTTATAGAATTTAATTGCACCCTTATTATTCTCTGCCGCTAAAAGCATTACGCCTTTAACACCCTTTTCCCTGAGTTTAAAAAGAAGTGCTTTCATCAATTCCGTTCCGTACCCTTTTCCCTGATAATCTTCTAAAAGATTTATATGAAGATGTGCAGGATAAATACATTTTAAAATCATATATGGAACAGGAATAAACCAGTTTTCTATTGCAGCTGTTTTTTTGATTTTTTTTATTTCTTCTAAATCAATCTTTCTGAAATTCTCTTTGAATTTTTTTACATTTGTTGAACAGATTATATAACCGACCACAAGATCATCATCTTCTAAAACAAAACAAGTCTCTGGTTCTTCACGAACATAATAAGTCGAGTATATATTCGCTATAATTTCACCTGTTTCTTTATCAGTTTTTGCTCTTTCATCCGCGGTCTGTATGCAGATATATTTTACTCTTTCAATATCGTCTTGCGTAACCTCTCGTATTTTTACCATATATCACTTTAATTTCTTATTGAGTTTATTGTTCTCAACAAGTGGTAAACGAGTACCGTCAGGTCTTTCGACTATTGTTGATTCGAGTGTAGAAACAAGATTTTTTCTAAATGCTGCAACATATTCAGCTCTTAATTTCTGTTGTTCCTTTTTTTCTTCTTCAGTAAGACCACTTTCACGTGATTTTTTCGCCAAAAAATTTATTCTGTCAATTTTTGTTTGCTCCATTTTGCACCTCAATATTTATCTTTTATAGTAATTCCTTTGGAGTTATATGAACTCATATATTTACCATTAACTGCTCTTACTGTATAAGTATATGTCACATTTTTCTTAGCAGTTTTATCAAGATATGTTGTTTTACTATTTCCTGATACAGTTGCAATTCTTGTCCAGGAACTATTACCTATTTTGCGATAAATAGCATAACTTGTTGCCCCTGTAATTTTACTGTAAGTAATTGAAACACCACTCGTACTACTTTTAATTTTCGTAAGTTTGGGTGTGCTTAAATATTTTGTAGTAATACCATTTGAAATATATGCACTCGGATTATTACCACTGTATGCCCTTACCGTATATATATAATTTGCACCAGATTTAATATTTTTATCTGTATAAGTTGTACCACTTACTGTTGCAACCCGAGACCAATTCTCTTTTTCAGAAGATTTTCTGTAAACATAGTAACCTTTTGCACCTTTTACTGAACTCCATTTCACATCAATATAACCGTTTTTGTTGGTCGCCGAAGAAAGTGATGGAGTCTGAAGATATACTACAGAAACACCGCTACTATCATAGGCACTTGTTCCTGCACTTGTATTTGCAATTACAGTATAAAAATATTGCGTTCCACTTTTTACAGTTTTATCAGTAAATGAAACTCCTGTTGTTTTCCCTATTTTTGCCCAAGAACCATTTAAAACTTTTCTATAAACATTATAATATTCTGCAGAAGCTACGGCACCCCACTTAACAACAACACCTTTTTGGGAATTACCTGCACTTTTCAACACAGGGGTTGTTAAATAATATGCTGTTTTTGATTTTGACATATAAGACTTACCGTTTTCACAAACTGCCTTTATTTCATATTTATAATTTTCACCTGACAAAACATTCTTATCCTGGTATGCCAAAGTATTTACTCTTGCGATGACGCTATTGTCTTTAATAATTTCATAATATAACGCACCATAAGTTGCACTCCATGTTAATGCGACGTGACCTTTTTTGGTTTTAGCTTGTGTAATTTCCGGAGCTTTGATTTTTATCTTTGGATTACATATACAATTCAATGTATAAGCATATTGCTTTGCAATATGCTTATAACCATTATCTGTTGGGTGTAAAAAATCTTCAATTTCATCTTTTGTATCAATCACACAGTTAATTGCACTAAAATAAACTTTATTATACCCTTCAAAAAATCCCATTAAATCACTTGCAAAATGAATTATATTATTTCTGTATTCAAATTCTGAAGAAATAGAAGTATTGTATTTGAAATTCTCAATTTTTTCACTTGGGGGTATCGTAACACCTATAATAATTGGTATTTCATTGTCATAAACTCTTATACTGGAAATTATTTTTTCAAAATTCGAAAGTACTTTTTTTGAAGAATAATTTTCGAGTGTCATAGTTTTAATATCGTTTATTCCCAATTGAATAATAACAAAATCAAGTTTATTATAGCCTTGACTAGTCATATAATAAGAAAAATCGAATCCACCATTATAAAATGGATTACTCTCTTTGCCATTACAATAACTCGAAGAAGTCCAACCGCCTCTACCTTCGTGAAGATTCGGTTTTTTCCCCATTGTACCTAAAAGAGTCAGATTCTTACCATTTTCTGCATATATATCAAGTAATGTCTGTGTTACAACTCCTGCATTCACCGTGCTATCACCTATAACAAGCCCTGTTTCACTTTTCAGACTTAACTCACGAACAATGAAAAGCATCTCTCCTGAATCTACTAAAACATACTCACTATCATACACACGCCAGGAAACAACAAAATCACCTGGTATTTGTGATGATATTTCAATACGATTATCATAACAACGTCTGTTAATTTCCTCTGGTACATTAAAAACAATTTTTAGACCAGGAAGAGATAAAATATTGTTATAATAAATCTTAAATGGTTCTCCTACTGTTGCATAAGCAATTTTCGGAATTGATTCATAATAACGAGCACCCTCTGAAAGTGCAGAAGCACTTATTAGAGATGTACTGAAAAATGAAAACATCAAAATAAAAACTAAACAAGCAGAAATTATTCTCTTTAATATATTCATCAAACACACTCCGTATATCAAAAATATGCCATTTATACGCATTACATTTTAGTACATAAATCGACAATCGTCAATAATAAAACTACTGTAATTTTCCGAAAATCAAATTTTCGTCTTTTTGCTATAAAAAAAGAGTTTCAGCTACCAAGTTTTGCTAAAACTCTTTTAATTTTATATTATTTCACAATCCCAGATATCAACATCTGAATCCTGGAACACTGCACGCAAAGTTTTACGAACAGTTTCTACATTGACACCTCGTTTTAAAACAACCTGTAAGAAACCACCGCCACCTGCACCACAAACAAGTCTACCTGCAGTAAACTCATCTATGCTCTGAAAAATCTGGTCTATAAGTGTATTGGTTGAACCACTATCAACCATTTTAGAAAGTTTCCAATGTTCATCCAGAAGTTTTGCAAATTCATCTATATTGCCACGCTCAAGTTCAAATCTCATAAGAGCAGCCGTTCTCTGAATTTCATTAAGTGCATAAATTGATTCTGGTTCGTTACCTATATATCTACCAACAACATCGCGAAGGAGATTTCTTGCAAGTCTGCGCTGACCTGTATAAATAAGCACAAATCTTTCATTTAGTTCTTTAAATGCCTTTTCAGGAATATCTAGTTTATTCACTTTAACATCCTGCATAATTCCAGGCATTGCAGTTACAAATTTCACTCCATCTATAACTCCACCTACCTGGTCTTGCCAACCGCCACCTGTTGACATTATCTGCTCCATAGCAAGAACGTAACTATACAAATCATCTTCTGTATGTGGAATTCCCATAAACTCAAAAATCGCTTTAACACAAGCAGCAGAAAGAATAGAACTTGTACCAAGACCACTACCTTTTGGAACATTTGTAACTTCTGAATGCATTACAAATCCACCACCAAGACGGGTAAGAATATCGTCTAAATTCCCTCCCTCACTTGGAATTATTCCGCAAGCTAAAAGTGCGGCTTTCTGAAGTGCAAACACATCATAAGGATCGCCTGTTTTCTGGAGTTGTTCAATATCTGTAAATTCACCGTGTACATCCATATCACGACTATCAAAAACGATTTTCTTTTCAGAAATTTTTTCAAGTATTACTTCAACAGGTTTTTCACCATTTAAAAGAATTGCTGCATTAAGAACTGCACCACCGTGTTCATTACAATATGGTGGAGTATCACTCCAACCACCACCCCAGTTTACACGAAGCGGTAATTTTACCGTGTGTCTGTTTTTAGTAATTTTACAACTCTCGTTGTATTTTAAATTATCAACAGTTTCTTTTAAAATCCCGTCAGAAATCATACGGAAACTTTTACCAATAAATTCAACACCCTTCTTACCACCAAGTGCAACACCAAGATAGTAATAAAGTCTTATTCTCTCACTGAAATCTGCTCTTAAAAGTCTTTTTTCAAGCCACTGTTCCTGAATAGGTGTAAGTTCACTTGCCCTTAAAATATCTTTTGCTTCTGTAGCAGGTCTACCTGTACGGATAAGTTTGGCAACTCCATCCATTTTTACTAAATCCTGCATACGGTTATCCCAAGCAATAATTGCATCTGGAGCAGCAGAATTAAAGCCTGATTGAAGTGATTTTCGGTTAAGTGACATAAGGTGTGCTAAATCACCATTACTATGAACAATCTCATAAATATTAAGCGCTTCTTTTACTGCTTCGCTTATACTGTCACAAGCAGGATAAATTTCAGCACCCCAAAGAGTTTTCTCTGCATCAGTAAATACTTCATCAGGGAAAATCGCTGAAAGTTCTTTAGAAAAAAGTTTGGTTTCTTTAGGATTATCTTTTACACCATAAATTCTAGCTACGAATTTACCATCTTTTTGTTTGAGTCCGTGAATAACAACATCTGACGGAATAACTTCATCATGTATATCTATATAAGAAAGAAGAACATTTTCACCGATTTTCGCCTTACTGTGAACATAAGAAACTTCAAGATAACAGTTCTTACCAATTTTTGCTTTATCGGAAAGTACACTATTAAAACCTGCTGTGCTTTTAGTAATACTACTGTTTATATGATTACTCCAACCGAGTTCTTTATAACTGTCAATTCCACCTGACATAAGTTCTAAAATCTCGGTAGTTGTACCAAAGTGAATAAACTTTGCAGGCGAAAGTCTTAAAAGTTTCATTCTGTATGGTCTTAAAACATTCCAGATTGCAGTACGGGCATCTTTAAGTTCATCACAGAATGAACCCTCTGGTTTTTCATTATAGAATTTCTGGAGTGTAGAATCTGTTGCTAATGGATATAAGAAATCGCCGTACAAAGAAAGACGTACAGTATCATTTACATACTTATCAAAAGATTCTTCGGTATCTATAAGTGAATTAAGCGATTTTAACATCTCAGCAGAAGGTTTTGCATAAGATTTTCTAGTTGTCTGTATGT
>CALAEU010000237.1 GCA_937891215.1 uncultured Clostridia bacterium | reverse complement strand
CGAATACGGATAAACACCAGTTGTTCTAATAGTTTCATTCTCAGTTATTATTCCTCTTTCTAATGCAGCAACAGATGAAACCATTTTAAAAATAGAACCCGGTGCATAAGCACTAAGGAGTGCTCTGTTCCAGAGTGGGCTGTCACCATCAGAAGAAAGCTCTTCGTAATCTGTAAAATATTTTGTTATATCATAAGTCGGATAAGACACACACGCAAGAATTTCACCGGTTCTTACATTCTGAACTACTACCGCACCTGCCTCACTGAAATATTCAAGGTCTTTATTATCAACCAACGCCTTTTCCAAAGCATTCTGAGCAACCACTTGAAGATTTGAATCTATTGTCATTACAACTGTTGCGCCCTGTTCAGGAGCAACAAGATATTTTTCTGTAACAGAACCATCAGAAGCTTCGGTTGTTGCTTTTATACCATTTTTACCTCTTAAATATTCCTCCATAACGCTCTCTATACCGCTTTTACCATACTTATCATTTATCGAGTACGCGTTATTCTGTAATGTATCCTTTTCACTTTTCGTTAATTCATCATCATTCAATGACTGCTGAAGCTTTAATTTTTCGTACTGAAACTCTTCTGCACTGATTGGACCTACAACACCAAGAATATGAGAAAATGCAGTTGTATTTGCATATTCTCTGTATGTTGAGCCATCTTCTTCTACACCTTTAAAAACCTCACTGTTTTCAAGAATAACAGGAATAAGCTTTGACGGCACATCCTCTGCAAAGGTATATGAAATCGGAACAGAAAATCCGCTGTATTTCATGCCAAAACAAACAGAAGCTATTTTTCTTGCGGTCTGTCTGTCATAGCTTTGCAAACCATATCTTTCAATAAGTGCATCAAGACATTCATCGGGCGTAGATTTTTCACCCTTTTCGAGTTCAAGCATATTTTCAGAAACCATATATTCGAACTCTGCAGTCTTTTCTTTATCAACTACCAATTTACCTTTTTTATCATACTGAATCGGCAATCTATCAAGCCACTCAGCATCATTCTCTTCAAAAAGAGTTATAAGCTTTAATATCAATTCATTTCTTGCAGGCTGGTCTTTATATGACGGAAACTCCGCATATTTAAAAATAATATCATAGCCTTGTCTGTTGGTAACAAGTGGGTTACCACTTACATCAAAAACCTCACCGCGAGATGCTTTCACAGTAGTTTGTGAAACTGCGAGAGAAGCACTCGCTTCTTTATATTCTTTACCATCAATTATCTGTACCTTAACAAGATAAAATGCAAGGCAAACGAACACCGCAACAATAATACTAACGCCTATCTGCGTCCTCTTTTTTCTTTGTTCTCTTGTCATTTATTTCACCTGAATCTCAGTTTTCTTCAATCGTTCTGTTTTTTGTAAAAATCATTTTTATTAAGTAATAATAAATCGGAATAAACGCCGATGTAAAAACAAATGACGGCAGATAAAATCTGAAAACCTGACTTAAAGGGAAGCCTCCACCATCAAGGACAATATATATCATGATATATAAAAACATATAAATCGCAAGACCCGAAATGCCAAGCACCACAGCGGTTACTATATTATTACGCATAAGTCTGCTTATAAGAATACTGCAAACCGCTGATAACAACATAATTACAAGGACATTATAACCATCTATACCCGTGAACAAATCCCACAAAAGACCTGTTAAAACGCCTAAAAAAGCTGATACAATTTCTCTTTCAAACATAGAGATTGCTATAATTAAAGGAATCAGTAAAAAAGCACGAGCAGTAAATACACCATTAAACCGAGAACCTGTACTCTGAATTATTGCAGTAATAATTATAAGAACTGCAAAAATTATTCTTCTTTTAATTTTCGGTTTATTATTATCATAAGTCATACTTTTTCACCACCTTTTAAAATCTTTTAATATTATACCCTTTTAATTATAAAAGACAAGAGATGTTTTCTTAATCACCAGTCTAATTCTTCAAAATATGGTGCACAAAATTCCTCTCCACTTGAATATATATATCTTACCGTATTATTTTCATCATTATAATATTCATTTTTGAAAACACAATTAGACTGTTTAATACCCTCTTTACGAACATCATCAATAGTTAATAAAGGTTTAATAATAAAATTATTAGAAATACATTTAAAATCAAATAATTTATATTTAGACATTTTAATTTGATAAAATAAGCGATGAAATAA
>CALAEU010000236.1 GCA_937891215.1 uncultured Clostridia bacterium | reverse complement strand
TTCGAATTTTGCACTTTGCATTTTGCATTTTGCATTTATCTCTTCCGCTCGGGATGACAGAATAGATCGATCATTTAATTCTGCACTTTGAATTTTCATTCATGCGCAAAATAAAATAATAGTTAATAATGAAGATATTGTAAAAACATCTTGTGAGATATTAGAAAAGAATCCACTTAATCTTCTTGCAATTATCTGTATGATAAACTGTTTCTATGCACAAGGGATAAATGATATTGCCGATTTATTAAATGAATCTATATTATTCATCTGGAGTGCTTCTGAAATAGAGGCTGTTATTGAAAAACTAAATGCTTTGGGGAGTTGAAAATGAGCGATAAACTTATAAGTGTAATTATACCTGTTTATAATACGGAGAGATATTTAGCAGATTGTTTGAAGTCTATTGTTAATCAGACATATAAAAATATTGAAATAATTGTGGTGGATAACGTTTCTATTGACAGAAGTGTTGCTATTGCTGAAGAATTTAAAAAAAATGATAATAGAATTAAAATTATAAAAAATGCGTCAACTCATTCAGCGGGTTATTCAAGAAATGTCGGATTTGCTAATTCTACTGGTGAATATATCTGGTTCATTGATAGCGATGATGTAGCAGAACCAACATTTTTGGAGGTTATGGCAAAAAAACTCAGTGAAAATGAGAATATAAATATTGTTCAATGTTGTTACACTTCTTTCGGCGAGTTTGGCTTTTTCAGTGATTATCTGCCATTTAATGAAACAAAATTTTTTACAGGTAAAGAGCTTTGTAAAATTATGAATGAGTTTATAGGTCTTTGTGGGCCTAACACGATGATCTGGAATAAACTCTACCGCAGAAGGATATGGGAAGAAAATCATTTTTATGAAAATGTTTATTACGAGGATATGTATCTTACATATAAAATTTTATATAATGAACCCCAGGTTCTGTGGATTAAAGACAGACTTATGAACTGGCGTAAGCGTATTTCAAGCGATACTGCATTAACAAATTATTCAAAAATGTGCATTCATGAGTTGTATGCTTATATAGAAAGAGCTGATTTTTATCTGAGTAAAGGTGAAACCGAACTTTACAACCTTACTATAAAAAGAATGTACTATATAGCAACACAACATTTGTATTTAACAAGGCATATTTTAAATGATGATGAAAAGGAAAAAAGAATTGGTATTATAAAGCATATTTTAAAATGTGCTTATATTGAATTAAAGAAAATGGATTGCTGGAGTGTAAGAACTCGTTTGAGAATGCGTTTTATACACCTTTTCCCTGTAGCTTTTGGCAGAACATCATTAAAGCGAAAACTTGATTTTACAATATAAAGACGCATTAGGAAGTGTGATTTTATGACAGAAAAAGTCCTCATAATTGGTGCCGATGGTTTTATAGGTAAATATGTTACTAAATTATTAGAAAAAGATTTTGTTATAGAAAAATTTCAGGAAGATGCACTGACAGTAGATTGGAATGTTTATATCTCCCAAAGTAAGCCTCAGTACTTGATAAATTTAGCGTGGCGTACAGGTCAGGGTTATCTTGATTCCTTTGAAAATGTATTGTTTTTAAAATCGGGTATTGCACTTTATGATGCATTTTATAAAAATGGTGGCAAA
This sequence comes from uncultured Clostridia bacterium, assembly GCA_937891215.1. The sequence continues at coordinate 6,572 of CALAEU010000236.1, read as the reverse complement.
AACGCAGTTTTCATTGGTACTGAACAAGAATATAGTAAGTCAATAGAGCCACAAAAAGAAACTTCTCCACTAGCGCCTGTTTCTCTTTATGCCAAGTGTAAAGAAGCATTAGGCAGTGTTCTGGTTGAAAATAGCCTTATAGAAAAAAGGCGTTTCGTATGGTGCAGATTGTTTTTCGTTTATGGATATGGTGAAAAGGAACAACGACTGATGCCATCACTTATAAAAAGTTTGCTTGAAAATCAGGATGCAACTTGTTCTTACGATGGATATATAAGAGATTATATTTATGTTAAAGATGTAGCTTCTGCGATTTGTAAATGCCTGTTCTCAAATTATACTGGCTTTGTAAATGTTGCAGGTGGTGAAAAAACCACTATAGGAAGAATAGCAGAGATTATAAAAGCTAACATAGAGACTACGGCGAAGATTTATCATAAAAGTGAAGAAGAATGTAATCAGAATATGTGTAGCTGTGCAGATATAAGTGTACTCAGGTCTTTAGGCTGGGAAAGGCAGTATTCTTTAGAGGCTGGCCTTAAAGAAGAAATAGAAATGATTAGAAACGAGGGCTGAAAAATGATTAGTGTAAATGATATAAAAGAGCTTTCTAAAAATATCAGAAAAGATGTTTTGGAAATGACATATAAAAAGAAAGCATCGTTTATTGGTTCTGCCTTTTCTTGTGCAGATATAATGGCTGTTTTATATGGCGCTGTTATGCAATATGATAAAAATGACATTGAAAATAAAAATAATGATGTGCTCTTTTTAAGTAAAGGTCACGCTGCAAGTGCTTTGTATGCAACTCTTGCAGAGGTTGGAATTATTGAGAAAAGCCGTCTTGTAAAAGAATTTAATGAGAGTGGCTATAAAATGGGTGTTCATTTAAAAAGAAATCCAAAGTTAGGAATCATTTCGAGTAGTGGCTCGCTCGGTCAGGGGGTAGGCCTTTGCACTGGTTATGCATTAGCAAATAAAATCCAGGGATACAAAGGTCACTGCTTTGTTATAGTCGGTGATGGTGAGTGTAACGAGGGTAGTGTCTGGGAATCACTTATGTTTGCTAATAAAAATAATTTAGATAATTTTACTTTTATCATAGATAGAAATAGATTGCAGTCTTACGGTCATGATGAAATTGTTCTTAATCTGGGTGATATGAAGAGTAAAGTTGAGTCGTTTGGATTATATACAATTGAAGTTGATGGTCACGATGTCAGAGAACTGCTTGATGCTTTTGAAAAAGTAAAAAATTCAGGTAGACCATCTGCTATTATAGCAAATACAATAAAAGGTAAAGGTTTTTCAGGGTTTGAGGACAAAACACTCTGGCATTACAAATGGCCTGAAGACGAGCATTATGAGGCAGCTTTGGCCGAATTAGAAAATGTAGGAGAGAAATTATGAGAAACAGTTTTTTAAATACAATGATAGAATGTGCTGAAAATGACAAAAGAGTTGCCTTGCTTATGGCAGAGGTAGGATTTTCTGTTGTTGAGCCATTTGAGAAAAAGTTTCCTGACAGGTTTTATAATACGGGAATTGCAGAACAAGATTTAGTTTTAACTGCTGCTGGAATGGCAATGAATGGTATGCATCCTGTTGCGTATTCAATGGCTCCTTTTTTGCCATCGCGTGCATTCGAGATGATAAAAATAAGTGTTTGTTATCAGAATTTACCGGTGATTCTTGTTAGCGTGGGTTCGGGGCTTTCTTACAGTGAATTGGGTTCAACACACCATTCAATTGAAGAGAGTGCAATAATGAGAACTCTGCCTAATATGACAGTTGAATTCCCGAGTGATGGTGCAGAGCTCAGAGATACATTAAAATATGCATTCAGTCAAGAAAAGCCATTTTATATCAGTTTTCCGAAAGCACCCGATATAAAGCTTCAGGAGCATTCTTATGAATACGGAAAAGGCTATAAATATAAAGATGGTAATGACGGTGCAATAATTGCAGTAGGATATGCTGTAAATAACGCATTGAAAGCAACAGAATTATTAAAGGCTTATAATATAGATGTTGCGGTCTATGGTTTGCATTCTGTAAAGCCGCTTGATATTGAGCTTATAAAAGAAGCTGGAAATAAAAAGAATGTTTTTGTTGTTGATGAGCATCAAAGCTGTTGCGGCGTTGCTTCTGAAATTGCAAAAGTATTAATTCAGAATAATATTATGCCGAAAAGTTTTTGTGACATTTCAATTCCTGATACATTCGTTGATGAAGTAAGCAGATACAGCGAATTACTGAAAGCATACAATTTGGACGCAGAGTCAATTAAAAATATTGTAGTGCAGAAATTAAGGGGATAAATATAAACTTATATTCAAAGTTATTTATTGGAACTTGTTCCAGAATATTAATTCTATATAAGATATTATTTAGATAATGTCTAGGAAACTGTTCTTTATATATTTATACCTTGATGAAACAGGAGTTGTGTATGAAAAAATTATTGATTACTGGTGCAAGTGGGTTTTTAGGTAAGGTTGTACTCCAGAAATTAATAGACAAAAATCAATATGAAATTTATGCTATTACAACCAATTCTAAAAAGTTAGCTGAATTTAAAGGTATCAATATAGTGAATTTTGATTTGACTCAAATTTCTCAAATAAATAATCTGGTGAAAGATATTGGACCTGAAATTTGTGTTCACTTAGCCTGGGATCAGACGAAACCTGATTTTAGGATGTCTGATAGTAATATATTGTGGCTTAAAATAAGTATAGAATTACTGCATTCTTTCAAAAAAAATGGTGGTAAAAAATTCTTTTTTGCAGGTAGTAGTTCAGAATATGATGGTGCAACAGGTACTTTTAAAGAAAGCGACAATATAACACCAGTTTCATTGTATGGCTTGTGTAAAAAAATGTTTACAGAATTTGGTTGTGGACTCAATGGAGTAACTAGTGAATTCAGCTTTATAAGTGCTCGTTTTTTTACCATTTATGGTTTGGGAGATACACATGATTTTGGTGCTATTCCTTCGTTAGTGAGAAGTTTAAGGAATAATGAAACGATTATTTGTAATAGTCCCTATACTACAAGAGATTATATTTATGTAAACGATGCTGCACAGATTACTTGTGAATTACTCAAAAGCGATTTTCGTGGTGTTATGAATGTTGCATCTGGAACAAATAGATTTATGAAGGATGTTTTTATTGAAATATCAAAAATATTCGATAAAGAAGCATTAGTAAAGTTTAATGAGGAAAATAAAATCCAAAGTGAATTTAATGCTGATATAACGATTTTAAGAGAATATGGATTTGATAAATATATTACAGGTTTTACTGAAAATATAAAAAAAGAAATGGAAAAGCTGGTATAGTAATGGAGTATGATATTATAGTTGTTGGTGCAGGCTTTGCTGGAAGTACAGTTGCTTATAACGCTGCCAAATCAGGCAAGAGAGTTTTATTATTAGAAAAAAGAGCACATATTGCAGGTAATATGTATGATTATAAAAATGAATTAGGTATTCTTGTGCAAAAATATGGACCCCATTCATTTCATACCAATAACGAAAGAGTGTACAATTTCATTAAGACATTAGGTGATTGGAAAGAGTTTATTTTAAAAGCAAGAGTTATGATAGATGGCAAAACTACCCCATCACCATTTAATTTGAAAACAGTTGATGATTTTTTTATATTTGAAAAAGCAAATGAAATTAAAGAACATCTAAAAATGCAATACGGTGACGCTAAAAAAACAACTATAGTCGAAATGCTTGAATCAAATGATGAGATTGTAAGAGAATATGCCAACTTCCTTTTTGAAAAGGACTATAAGCCGTATACTGCAAAGCAGTGGTCTATTGATCCCGAGGAGCTTGACATAAGTGTTTTAAAAAGGGTTCCAGTAAGATTGGATTATACTGACGGGTATTTTGATGATAAATATCAGTTAATACCTGAATCAAGCTTTACAGAAATTTTTGAAAATATGCTTTCAGATGATTTGATAGATGTGAGGCTTTCTTGTGATGCACTCAAGCATTTAAAAATTGTTGGTAATTCTCTTTATTTTGATGGTGAGGCAGTAAATATCCCAGTGGTTTATACAGGGCCTATTGATGAATTGTTTAATTGCTGTTATGGAGAATTGCCCTACAGGTCATTATTTTTTGATTTGAAAATATTTAATAAGGATAGTTACCAGGAAACGCCTGGAGTAGCATATCCGATTGGTGTGGATTTCACAAGAATAACTGAATTTAAAAAAATTCCTCCACAAAAAGTAGATGGGGTTACAACGGTTGCTTTTGAGTATCCCGTTCAGTATGGTTCAGACAAAGGAAATGAGCCTTATTATCCAATACTTACAGAAGCTTCTTTGGCTCTATATAATCAATATTCAAAAACTGCCGATACAATTAAAAATTTGGTTTTGTGCGGTAGATTGGCAGAGTTTAAATACTATAATATGGACCAGGTTATTGAAAGAGCACTTGATATTTTTTATTTAATAAATAAGTTGTATTGGAGTTAATAATAAAATAAAAAGTGGTCACACTGACCACTTTTTATTTTATTAGTAAACCTTCACCCAATCCATTTTAACTACATCTCTCGCAGAGGTAATCTGAACTTTGATTTCGTCTGTTGTGACGTTATCTAAAACTACAATTTTTCTACTGCCTATTGTAGTACCGTGTTCTTCGAAGTTCCAGAGGTTATCGTCATTTTTAGAATAAATTTTAAATGACTCCACTTTCTGCCCTTCTCTAATTGCTTCTGCAAGTTCAATATATTTTAGTGGTTGTTTTTCTTTGAGCTTTACAATGAATTCTGTCTGGTAAGAATCAATCTTTTTGTTTTCTATGATTTCTGCATTTTCTGCGAGATTCTTCCCGAATTCTGTATTGATTTTGTCACCCAACTCTTTAAGCCTCTTAACATCCTTATCATTAAACTTACCATTCTTCATTGGCGGAATATTCAGATTGAATGTGGAGTTTCCACCAACAGTTCTTAAATATGTATTGAAAAGTCTGTCTAAAGAATGTGGTTCTTCATCTTCGTGGTAAAACCAGCCAGGTCTTATAGACATATCTGTTTCGGCAGGGCAGAATGTGAGTGCTTTTGAATACATAATATTCGAGATTGAACCTAATGTGGTGTCGCTGTTAAGTATTCCGTCAAGGCTACCCTCCATAAGAGGCTCGACCTCTGTTTTGTGCTCTGCTATTGAGCATAATTCGTAAGGCACAACACACCATTGTGCGTGAGGGGCGGTGCCAGATTCGTTACCACACCAACGCATTCCACCTTTGTCATTAAAGAAAGTTGCATTCGGTTGATATTTTCTTATTGTTTTCAAATATCGGTCAAAATCATAAACCTGTTTTTTGCCATTTGGACCTTCGCCACAAGCATTGTCAAACCACACGTGGAAAATCTCGCCATAGTTTGTAAGCAGTTCTGTCAACTGATTCACATAATAATCGTTATATTCTTCTGTACCATAAAGCGGTGAATTTCTGTCCCATGGTGAAAGATAAAAACCAAATTTTATACCGTGTTTTTTACACGCATCTGCACATTCTTTTACGATGTCGCCTTTGCCATTTTTGTATGGACTGTTTTTCATAGAATGTTCAGTGTATTTTGTTTGCCACAAACAAAAACCATCGTGGTGCTTTGCGGTTAAAATTAACCCTTTCATACCTGCGGATTTTATAGCTTTAACCCATTGTTCACAGTCGAGTTCAGTCGGGTTGAAAATAGCAGGGTCTTCTGTACCGTCACCCCACTCTAAATTTGTGTATGTGTTAGGGGAGAAATGCACAAACGCATAAAAAGGTGTTTCACGAAGTCTTTCTAATTGTGTATGGTCTGGTTTTACATTTGCTGCGATTTTTAAAAATTCTTTGAGTTCCATAATAACCTACTTTGCAATAAAACTTTTTATTTCTTCTAATTGTGCCAATGCAGTTTTTACGCCTATATCATAAGCAATCTGCAATTTGTCAGGATTGTGCTCAACTCTACCAACAGGGAGTTTTTCGGGTGGCCTTATGACTAAAACATCACCATTTTTTTCTGCTTCTTCTATAATAAATTCTTTATTTTCTTCGATTATCTTTTCTGTTTCCAAGGCGTCTTTAGAATTCTCTGTCAGAGAAAAAATAGTTTTGCTCAAATGGTCACGAACCTTTATCTTAAGTGCCTGGTCCTCCGGTGAATTGCTGTTTGCAAGAATATGGAAACGCAGTAAATTTTCAGAGTATTTGTCTGAATAGTATTCAGCGCACAAATACACCCCCATAACAAAAACAAATATCAATGCAATAATCATTATAAAATACTTTGTTTTTCTCATATTAAACCTCCATAAATAATATTACAAAGGTTATTTTTTCCATATAACGATTACTTATTCACCATTCTGTAAACTTTGCTCGCACTACAGCCTAAAAGCTCACCTATTTCTCTGTATGACAGGTCCTGCTGTTCACGAAGATACAAAAGAATTTTTCTTCTGTGATAGTCGTTTGCCCCTTCAACAAAATTTCTTACATAGGTAGCATTATCGTATTTCTCATTACCGAG
>CALAEU010000235.1 GCA_937891215.1 uncultured Clostridia bacterium | reverse complement strand
TTAAAACAGGAAACAGAGGTAATCAATCAGGGGGGACGGTTCCGTGTCTTAGTCTCAGTTGCAAGTTGAATTAAACAAAACTCAGTTAATTGATTTTAAGTCAGTTAACTGAGTTTTTTCTTTGTTCCATTTCCTATTTCCTGTTTCCTGATTCCTGTTTCCTGAACAATCCAAATCAATTGATTTGGATTGTAAGGTCACTTGTCGCATAAGACACGCACGGGTGAATTATTCCGTATTTTGTATCTGCGAGTTTTCTTGAATCCACACCGTTTGGAATGAATACATTACCTTTGGTAAGTCTTGCTCTGCAATATCCGCAAGAACCGACACGACAATGTGAAAGTGACGGGATTCCCGCTCTTTCGAGTGCTACTAAAATAGTCTCTTCACTATTACACGGAATGGTTTTTAAAACCTTTCCATCTTTTTTTACTTTGCATTCAAAAGTTTTGCCTATGCTTTCCACAGGGAAATCGGGTATAGTTTTTATATCTTTAACCTGTGAACCGATGTTGAGCCGTATAGCTTTTCTTTCTAAGTTCAATTCTGCAATCTGTGTAGAAACAAGTTTTAAAAGTTGTGATGAACCATCAATGAAAATCCTGTAATTTTCAGGTGGTGCATAAGTTTCTATAAGTTGTTTTGTAATGAAACCGCGTTCATAATTTTCAACTTTTTCATCGCTGAATACAAAAATTACTTTGAAGCTTCTTGTTCTTTTTTGTATTTCTATAAGCTCCTCCATAAAAATAGCAGAGCTTTTTTCACGGCAACTATAAAACAATGTAAGGTTAACATCAAGACTTTTTTCTTTAATTGCTCTTGCCATAGATAAAAATGTTGGTATGCCATCGTTATCTGCTATACCGATTACAAACGGATAATCTCTCAGACTTTGATAATAAAAATTACCGAGAGGGGCAGAAGCAACAACTTCTGTACCTTTTTGCCAGGTGTTAAAAATGTGATTTGTGGCAAATCCGTGAATTACTCTTTTAACTTTTATCATATAAAAATCTTCATAATAAGAGTCATTCGGTGAAGAACATATTGTAAAAGGTCTTGTTAAGACAGAACTACCGATAGTCAAAGTTATGCTTAAATATTGCCCTGGTCTGAAAAAAGCAAGTTTACCTGTACCGTGTGAAGTGTCAGGTACTAAAATATAACAACGCTCATCGGTACTTTCTTCTATTACTTCTTTTACTTTTAAATACTGAATATCAGGGTGCAGAAAATTTGCGTTTGAGTTGACTACATAATTTTTCTTTACAGGTGTAGAGAGTGCCTGGTTTATAACAGATTTTCTGTGTTCAGGTATTCTCACAAACTCAGAAAAATCTTTTAAAGGGGAGTTGACGGTTAATTTGTCTTTCATTTGTTTTCCCCCTTACATGATAATTCCATATCATAAAGTGTAGCGTAAGCTGTGTTTCTGCCTGAAGAAATAGCAGAAGAGTAACCTGCGTGCTGAGTGCCCCAACCGCCACAAAAACGCAGTCCTTTTGTGTCAGAGTCGCTTTCTTCTGTCATAAAACGCGAGAGCACACTGTCCCACTCGTCACATGAGTAGCCATAAATTGTGCCTTGTGGTGTATTTATATATCTTGCAAAAGTGAGCGGTGTTGCAATTTCAATTTCTTCAATAAAGTCACTTATTTTAATTCCTGTTGACTCTTCATAGAAATTTATAATTCTTTTTGCAAAGTTATCTTTTTCGTTAAAATAATTATTAGGTTCAACATTACCCCAGCAGTTATCTGTAAAAAGCGTGGTAAATGTTAAAATGCAGGTGCCTTTTGGTGAACAACCGGGGTTTGCATTATTAAGGCAACTTACAATGCACATTTTGTTACTGTTTAAAGTTCTCATTAAATTGTACTGAACAGATGAGTCAGAAGTCTCAGTAATAATAGTAGTGTAGTCTTCAATTCCTAAATCACTTGCAGAACGGTTAAGACCTAAATAAATTGCTGCACCTCTTGCCCCGAAACTTCTTGCATTAGTTCTTTTTACTGCACTTACAGGTACATCATTTGTTTTCATCATTTTTGTAAATACATCAGTAGGTGAGCAGTTGGCAATAATATGGTCACAAAAAATCTTTTCACCATTTTTAAGTATAACGCCTTTTGCCTGACCTTTTTCAAAAATGATTCTTGATACAGTTGAGTTGTAGCGAATCTGACTTCTGTTATCTTCAATAAATCCTGCGAGAGCGAGGCTTATTTCGTTGCTTCTTTCTTTTGGTACAAATGAACCAAACTGAATATAAGAGTAAAGTAATGTAATGTACTGGGGAAAACTCAGGCGGTCACAATCAACGCCAAGTAAACACCATATACCAGATAAAATTTCAATAGCTCTTTGTGGAATATTGAGTGCTTTAAAAACACGATTTACAGAATAAGGTGCAGTTCTTACAAAGTCACCGTAATCCTTTAAAAGACCTTTAGCAAATGCCATATTTATTTTTTCATCTACTGAACAAAGATGATTTAATGCATTTACACTGTTTTCTGCTAAATCAAAAAGTTTTGTGAGAGGTTCTGCACTACCTGGGGCATATTCTTCTACTGCATTTATAAATTTTTCAATTCCAAAAGGGAGTGTTGCGTCAATTCTTTCGCCGTTTTTAGATTTTGTTATAATTCTAAAAGCGTTTTGGGGCTGATACCACTCAATTTTTTCGGTAATACCGAGTTCATCAAAAATAATGCGCACATCACCAACACCTTGCGATTTTGAGTAACCGCAAAGTGAATGTAAAGATGCTTCAAATTCAAATCTGCCACGGGTGTAACTTGTTGCACTACCACCTGGGGCAAGACCTTTTTCTAAAACTAAAACCCGTTTGCCTTCTTTTGTGGCACAAGCAGCGGCGGTAAGACCACCAAGACCTGCACCAATTACAATAATATCAAAATCCATAAAAATCTCACTCTATAAAAAGTTTTAAACAAGTTTGTCATCGGTTGCTTCACCCGGTGAAGTAATCGGAATAACTTCTCCTAAATATGTTGGTTCTGGTTGTATAATGCACCAGAAGAAATCTTTAACTCTTGCTAAAAATTCTCTTGAGTCGTTATAAAGCTCTTTCAAAAGAGCAAAGTTAAAGTAACCATCTGCACAAACGCCATACGCTTCAAGGCCTAGCTTTCTTGCGTTATAAATTGCTCTGTATAAATGAAACTCCTGGGTGACAATAATTAAACTGTCGACCTCAAAAATTTCTTTTGCTCTGTACATTGACTCGTAAGTTGAAAAACCTGCGTGGTCCATTAAAATATTTGTAGCAGGAACTTCACTGTTATCTGTCGCAAAATCTTTCATAGTATTAACTTCGTCATAGTCTTCTCTGCCGTGGTCACCACTCATTAAAATTCTGTCGGTGCAACCAGTATTGAAAACTTCTGTACTTCTTAAAATTCTTTCTTGCAAAATAGGTGTTGGCGTACCATGTCTTACACCGGCACCTAAAACTAAAACACAATCTACATTATAATCTTTTGTTTCTTCTACTGTTAATATGTATTTGCTTGAGTATTCATAAATATAAGCGTTGATAAGAATTGGGATCTGTGCTAAAATAACACCGATAATAAGTGCTAAAGATATAAACTTTTTGAGTTTGTTTTCTTTGTTTTTTATTCTTTTGAACTCCATAATTAAAATCCTCTGCAAATTGTATTATTTTAAAATTTTACAACAATATAAAAGATAAATCAATAGAATAATACTATAATTTGGAAAATTTAATTTGTTCTTAATAAATATGATTGATTTTTATACTACAATGTGTTAAAATTGAGTAAACACTCACTTTGAGTAGAAAAAGGGGAATTTACATATGTTGTTTTATATCTGTTTAGTGTTAGGCGTTGTTAACTTAATATTGTTTTTAGTCCAAAGAAAACCTCAGGTTTCATTAAGGGTTTTATTTTTTAAAACAACCACAAGTTGTTTTATGATTTTAACAGCACTTGCTGCATATTATGAAAATCAGAGTTGTAGTTTAGAGTTGGCATTACTTTTCTTTGCAGGTTGTGTGTGTGGTCTTTTGGGTGATATATGGCTCGATGCAAAATATATATTCCCTACAGAAAAGAACGGACTTTTAAAAGCAGGATTTATAAGTTTTTTAATAGGTCACATTTTCTATTCAGGTGCTATGTTTATAACTTACGGAGTTTCTTCACTTACTATAATTTGTGGTATTATAGGCATTGTGTTTGGTCCTGTAAGTTGTTGGTTCACTGAAAAAACAATGAAGGCAAATTTTGGCTCATCAAAACTTATTTCAGTAGTTTATACATCAGTTTTGGCATTTACAACTGGCGTAGCAGTAGCAGTTGCTATTGAAAATAATTTCAAATTGTTCTCAGTTTTACGCGTTGTAGGTATGGTATTATTTATTGCGTCAGATGGTGTCTTAGCACAGATTTATTTCTGTGAAAATAAAAACACAAGGGTGAATGTTGTTGTGAATCACGCACTTTATTATGGTGCTCAATTCTTAATGGCATCATCATTATTCGTTTCATAATAGGTGATAAAAATGAAAACTCAACGATTATATTACGAAGACAGTTATATAAAAGAATTTAATGCGGAAGCTATCTCTTGTGAAAAAAGAGATGGCTTTTATGCCGTCATTTTAGATAAAACAGCCTTTTTTCCTGAAGGTGGTGGACAGAAATCTGACTCTGGTTATATAGGCGATATGTTTGTTTATGATGTACAGCAAGAAAACGGTGAAATTATCCACAAAACAAAAGAACCTGTAACTGAAGGTGCAGAATATTTCTGTAAAATTGATTGGTCCTTAAGATTTTCAAGAATGCAGAATCATTCAGGAGAACACATTGTTTCAGGTTTAGTACATAAAAAATATGGTTTTGACAATGTCGGCTTCCATATGGATGATGAATATGTTACAATTGACTTTAACGGAGAGTTAAACCGTGAACAGTTAGATGAAATTGAAGATGAAGCAAACGAAGCAGTTTATAGAAATCTTGATTTTAAAATATATTTTCCTGATGAAAAAGAGTTGAAAAATCTTGATTATCGTAGTAAACTTGAACTTACAGAAGATGTAAGAATAGTAGAAATTGATGGTGTTGATGTCTGCGCTTGTTGCGCACCGCATGTTAAAAAAACGGGTGAAGTAGGTATTATAAAATTACTCGATTTTATGAAACACCGTGGCGGTGTAAGAATAGTTATGAAAGCTGGTAGTCTTGCTTTAAAAGATTACAGAGAAAAGTATAAAAATGCTTTAGGTATTTCAAATTTACTTTCTGTAAAACAACACGATATTTTTACTGCAACAGAAAAATTCTATAATGATTTAGGTGAAGAACGTCGTGAATTTTATGAGTACAGATTATCTGTTGCAAACAGAGATAAAGAGAATTTAAAAGAAGTAAATGGCTCATTAGTTTTAATAACTGATGGCTATGATGCAGATATGATGCGCGAAGTAGTGAACTTCGCTATGAAAAAAACTGAAAAATACAGTGCAGTATTTTCGGGTGATGATGAAAATGGATATTCATTTGTAATAGCGTCAGAAACACAGGATATGAACGCATTAAGAAATGAAATATCACAAAAATTAAACGGTCGTGGCGGTGGCCGTGACGGAATGATTCAGGGTAAAGTTGCAACAGAAAAACAGGCAATAATTGATTTCTTTAAGGAAGTGTAAATATGAGTGAATTAAAAGTAAAACCAGCAAGGGGAAGCACTCCTCAACCTGACCATATTTTTATAAGTATTAAGGGGGACGCTAAAACATCAATGACTGT
>CALAEU010000234.1 GCA_937891215.1 uncultured Clostridia bacterium | reverse complement strand
CGGGTGATTTCGGAAGGAAAACAGGCAATTATGCTGATTCCGGAGATTTCTCTTACCTTCCAGACTGTGCGGCGGTTTTACGAACGGTTCGGAGAGCGGGTGTCGGTACTGCATTCCAGACTTTCCGCAGGAGAGCGCTATGACCAGTATGTACGGGCGCGTGAGGGAGAGATTGATGTAATGATCGGTCCCCGTTCGGCGTTGTTTACGCCTTTTGAACGGTTGGGACTGATATTAATTGACGAAGAGCAGGAGGGCGCCTACAAAAGCGAAGGGACACCGAAGTATCATGCCAGAGAGACGGCGGAGTACCTGGCGGAGCTGACGGGTGCGTCCTTACTGTTGGGGTCGGCCACACCTTCCCTGGAGGCATATACCAGGGCAAAGGAAGGGCGGTATCGCTTACTTACTTTGACGAAACGTGCAAAGGAAGCGGTTATGCTTGGGCTTCCTCACAAGAGTATATTCGCTGAAAAAGTAAAGGTTGGTGACCGTGAAATCGACGGCAATCAGCTTAAATGGTCGGTGTTCCACGACTTCCCGGCAGGCAAGATGTATTCCACCGTTCAGGAATGGGTCTTCCCGTTTATAAAAAATCTTCACGACGATAAAGAAAGCGCGTATTCCAAGTATATGGACGACGCGATATTCAAAATACCCACACCTTTGCTTCTCGAAAAAATCGTTACGATTCTTGATGATATCTATGCCCAAATGGCGCGTATTAAGGATAGCGACATTCGCGGCGACGTATATGAATACTTACTTTCAAAAATTGCGCAATCCGGCTTGAACGGTCAGTTCCGCACCCCTCGCCACATTATTCGTATGATGGTCGAACTGATGGACCCAAAAGCCGATGATGTTATCTGCGACCCCGCTTGCGGTACTTCTGGTTTCCTTGTTGCCGCAGGTGATTATCTAAAGGAAACGCGCAAGGAAGAAATCTTCTTTAACAGACAGAAAAAAGCGCACTATATGAACGGTATGTTCCACGGTTACGATATGGATAGAACTATGCTCCGTATCGGCGCGATGAATATGATGACTCACGGTGTGGACAACCCTTTTATCGAATATCGCGATAGCTTGTCCGACCAGAATCCCGATAAAGAAAAATATTCGCTGATTCTCGCAAATCCTCCGTTCAAGGGCAGTCTTGACTATGATACCGTTTCGGCAGATCTCCTCAAGGTTTGTAAAACCAAAAAGACCGAGCTTTTGTTCCTCGCTCTATTTCTTCGTATACTTAAAATCGGCGGTAGATGTGCTTGTATCGTTCCCGACGGTGTCCTTTTCGGCTCCTCAACGGCACACAAAGCCATCCGCAAGGAAATTATCGAGAATAATAGGTTGGAAGCGGTTATCTCAATGCCCAGCGGTGTGTTCAAGCCCTATGCTGGTGTTTCCACAGGTGTTTTAATCTTTACAAAGACAGGCCACGGCGGTACGGATAATGTTTGGTTCTATGATATGCAAGCCGACGGCTTCTCCCTTGACGATAAACGAACCGAGATTAAGGAAAACGATATCCCCGATATTATCGCTCGTTTCCATAACCTCGACGGCGAAAAGGACAGAGAACGAACCGAACAATCCTTCTTCGTACCCAAACAGGAAATTATCGACAACGATTATGACCTTTCCATAAACAAATATAAAAAGACGGTCTATGAAGCGGTAGAATACCCCTCCACCGCCGAAATTATGACCGACCTTCACGAACTGCAGATGAAGATTTCGGAAGGTTTGGAAGAATTGGAGGTTTTGTTGAATGGGCAAAAAGAAAAAATCCAAACAACCCGAAAAGCAAACTACAGTAAACAATATTGAGCAACTTAATCTTGAAATAGATTATGATAAATTGGCAGATGCCATTGTAAAAGCAAATAAAACCGCAAAAAAAGAAAAAGGTAAAGGAAAAATTAGAACCTCCGCCATGAAATTTTTTAACGGTATGACTTTTGCTATGGTTTATGTCTTGGCAGGTCTTAGTATATATGCAACTTGGTCAGAGGCATATTCAAAAAATAATGCCCCGCTTATAAATTGCATTGTGTTAACCATTGCCTTTCTTGTGGTTGGCATATATGCATTTTTATGCCAACAAGAAACCTTTGATGATAGCGAATCTGACACAGTTGAATTCTTCAACACAAATATTTCTTTAATTGCTTTAATAGTGGCTTTGATAGCACTTTTTAAGGGGGTGGGATAATGGCAAAACTCTCGGATATTTGTAGAATAAACATGGGGCAATCACCCGATTCATCGTCTTACAATGATAAGGGACAAGGTATCCCTTTCTTTCAAGGCAATGCCGATTTCGGTGAAATACATCCAAAAGTACGGGTGTGGTGCAATGCTCCAACAAAAGTAGCAAATCAAAATGACATTTTGATTTCTGTTCGAGCACCGATTGGTGCATTGAATATTGCAGATGAAAAATGTTGTATTGGTCGTGGCTTGGCAGCATTGACTGTTAATGCAGACAAGTGCATTCAAAAATATCTTTGGTATGCTCTTGAAAGCAAAGTGGATGAACTGAACTCTAAAGGTACAGGTAGCACTTTCAAAGCAATTAGCAAAAGTGTTTTGTTTGATACAGATATTCCCGTGCCCTCCCTTAATGAACAGAAAAAAACATCCGCCATTTTTGATAATATTACTGCTTTAATCAGAGCGAGAAAACAACAACTAACCAAACTCGACCAACTCGTCAAATCCCGATTTATCGAACTGTTTGGCGACCCATTGGTAAATGATAAGTGCTACCCATCAGAGAATGGAAAGTCCTTGTTTGCTTTTTCAAGTGGTAAGTTTTTATGTGAAGCAAAACGAAAAGATGATGGCATACCTGTTTATGGCGGTAATGGCATCGCTTGGCATACTGATGATGCTTTGATTGATTTTTCAACAATTATTATAGGTCGTGTCGGAGCATATTGCGGCAATGTTAAGATTGTCAAAGAACCTGTGTGGATAACAGATAATGCCATTTATATAAAAGAGTTTAAGACAAATAAATTCAATTTGGATTTTCTTTATATGCTAATGACCTATCTAAATTTTTCGCAATATGCAGATTTTTCTGGGCAACCGAAAGTGACCCAAAAACCTTTGGAAAATGTGCAGTATATTATTCCACCAATCGACCTACAAAACCAGTTTGCAGAGTTTGTTGAACAAACCGACAAATTGAAACTTGAAGTCAAAAAATCTCTCGAAAAACTCGAAACCCTTAAAAAATCATTAATGCAAAAATATTTTGGATAGAGGTGAAAATGTGATAAAAGAATTATTTTCAGATAAAACCCCAAAAACAAAAGAAAAGCCACAGATGTTTTTTAAAAGCATTTGTTTCAACGACGGAACAAAAATCCCAACGAGTCGAAATAGCATTGTTGTATTTACAGGAGCTAACAATAGCGGAAAAAGTCAAGTTTTAAAAGATGCGGAGAACATATCGGATAAATCATACAAGCTAGGCACTGTTGTTTTAACAGCCGCAGAAAATGACTTTGTTGGAAATATTGATGAATCGGGTTTCTTTAATAAAAACTTTTATCTTAATGATTCTGGAAGGTATCAAATAATTGGTGCATATTCCTCTTTTTCGCTTGATGATTTGGTTTCATATTGGAACAAAAAGTATTTATATAATGATATGCACACTTTGTTTATCAAGCGACTTAGTACAGACTTGCGATTGACTGTCTCAAATGCATTGCAAAGAGACAACCGTCCCGAACAACATCCAATTTATAAGTTGATAAACAATGAGGCTCTTGCACAGAAATTATCTGATTATTTTCGTCAAGCATTCGGAGTGGATTTGGTAGTTAATCGTAATGAAATTAGAACTGTACCTTTACATGTAGGAAAGGCACCAAACAAAAATGATTTTACGATAGCTACACAAGATGAATATTACAAACAGGTTGCGAAACTTCCCAAACTACACGAACAGGGGGATGGAATGCGAAGTTTTGCAAGCATTTTGCTCGACACACTCACTTCAGAATACAACATTACCCTGATTGATGAACCCGAAGCTTTTTTACATCCGCCTCAAGCGAGGCTTCTTGGTAAAATGCTTGCCAAAAATAATCCCAATAATCGTCAGTTATTAATATCCACTCATAGCGAAGATTTTTTACAAGGTTTATTAGATGCAGATAATGAAAATGTAACAGTTATCAGAATCAATCGCGAAGATAATATCAACAAAATGAATGTGCTCGAAAATGCAGAAATCAAAAAGTTTTGGAGCAATCCAATTTTACGATATTCTAATATTTTGAGCGGTTTGTTTCACGAAAAAGTGGTTGTTTGCGAAAGTGATTACGATTGTTTGTTCTATCAATCATTAATCAATGCAATATATGAACAAAAGGGAGAAATCGCACCAGATATATTGTTCACACATTGCGGAGGAAAACATCGTGCAAAAGACATTGTTTCCGCATTGAAAGCGGTAAATGTTCCTGTTGTTGCAATTTGCGATTTTGACATATTAAATTCAAAACCAACTTTTAGAGCTCTCCTCGAATCTTTTGGGTCAACTTGGGATAATACAATAGAATCAAATATGAAAATCATTTATGATAGTATGAATGCAAAGCCAAATTCTTGGGACACTATCAAAAAAATCGGCAAAGCTGGTTTTATGGATGACGAGCCAGCCGCATACGAAAAAGTCGAAGCGGTGTGCAAGAATATCGGTTTGTTTATTATTCCTGTCGGAGAGATTGAATGTTTCGATAAAACAATCCGCAAAGAGAAAAAAGATTGGGTGTATTATGTATTAGAAAATTATGATTTGGCTCTTGAACCCAAACTTGATGATGCCAGAAAATTTATTAAAGAGGTTATAGATTATAAAATAGTAGCAGATATTTGATTTGTTACAATCGTGAGAGGTGTCGTTATGACCAACTTTGATTTCTTAAAAAAGGATAAAAAATTCGACAGTTTTGCCGATGTGGCGATAACTGCCGAGAGGGTTTATAATATCGATGCCGCAACCTGTGTTATAAATGTTCGCAGATGTGCGGAGTTTGCCGTTAAATGGATGTATTCTGTTGACGGTTCTCTCGTTATGCCTTATCAAGATAATTTTAACACCCTTATCAGCACAACGGAATTCAAAGATGTGGTGGGAATCGACACCATCCGTCGCCTTGATTTTATCCGCAAGGTGGGCGACAATTCCGCCCATTCCTCAAAGGTCATTAAATCCGAACAAGCCCAGCTTGCTTTGGAAAACCTCTTTTATTTCCTCGATTTTATCGCATATTGCTATTCCGATACTTACGAAGAAACAAAGTTCAACCCCGACCTCTTAACAAAACATAACGAAACGGTTCTCGATTCTGCCGTTGCAATCAACTTTGAGGAACTTTTAGAAGAAAACAAGGTGTTAAAAGCCGAGCTCACCGCCCGCCGTGCCGAACAGCAACAGACCTATGTTCCCAAGCCCCTTGACATTTCGGAATATAAAACAAGAAAGATTTATATCGACACAATGCTTTCCGATGCAGGTTGGGTCGAGGGCAAGGATTGGTATAATGAATATGAGCTTTACGGTATGCCCAACAAGAGCGAGGTGGGTTATGCCGATTATGTCCTCTTTGGTGATGACGGCAAACCTTTGGCGGTTATCGAAGCAAAGCGAACCTGCAAGGATGTATCCGTCGGTCGCCAGCAGGCGAAATTATATGCCGACCTTTTGGAAGAAAAGTTTGAAAACGTTAAACACTGCAACGTGCACGTAAACCCAAAATAAGCGATATAACATTGACATTTTTTGGTAAAAAGTGATAAAATACAGCATCAAAGGATAAAAAAGAGTTTAGAAAGGTAGAAAGATGAAAAACGTAGATATAGGAATGAAAGTAATGTTGTCACTTGAATATTATATAAATGCAAAAGGAAA
>CALAEU010000233.1 GCA_937891215.1 uncultured Clostridia bacterium | reverse complement strand
CAGAATTCTCTCATTACTTGTCTGCAAACGCCACAAGGTGGGGTAGCGGAGGATATTATGCCATTTTTGCCACCAACAACCGCAATTTCAGAAAAATTCTTTTCGCCTTCAGAAATCGCTTTAAAAAATGCAACACGCTCTGCACAAATTGAAGGTCCAAAAGCAACGTTTTCAATATTGCAACCCGTATATACTTTTCCATTTTCAGTAAGCAACGCCGCACCTACTTTAAAATCAGAGTAGGGTGAATATGAGTTTTTCATAGCGTTAATTGCTTCAATAACTAATTCTTTATCTGTCATAAAATCATCCCAATAATAATTTTTTTACAGTGTCTGCTACAAATGTAAATCCGTCAATAGTACCATTGTTTTTAGGTTTAATTTCTTCACCATACATAATAAATGGCACGTATTCTCTCGTGTGGTCGGTGCTCAAGTCACCTGGGTCACATCCGTGGTCAGCAGTAATAATTAAAACATCATCACTATTCATATTATCAATAAATTTTGGTAACCATTTATCGAAATCCGTCAAAGCCTTAGCGTAACCGTCTACGTCGTTTCTATGACCATAAACCATATCAAAATCTACAAGATTTATAAAGCAAAGACCCTCAAAATCTTTTTTCTGATATTCTAAGGTTTTTGCCATACCATCATCATTATTTTTTGTGTAGGTGTATTCTGTAAGTCCTTTACCTGCAAAAATATCATTTATTTTGCCAACACCAATTACATCGAAACCTTTGTTTTTTAATTCATCTAAAAGAGTATTTTTGGGTGGCTCTAATGAAAAATCGTGTCTGCGCGGAGTTCTTTTAAATGGATATTCTCCCTCGAATGGGCGAGCAATAACTCTGCCAACACCTGTGTCACCGACTAATAATTTTCTTGCAATTCTGCAATAATCGTAAAGTGTTTCGGGCGGAACTATACTTTCGTGTGCCGCAATCTGAAAAACGCTGTCGGCAGAAGTGTAAACTATTAAATCACCAGTTTTTAAATGCTCCTCGCCATAATCTTTAATAACTTCTGTGCCAGAATATGGTTTATTGCAAAGAACACCGCGCCCTGTAAGATGTGAAAATTCGTCTAAAAGTTCTTTAGGAAAACCATTCGGGAATGTAGGCAAAGGTTTTTCTGACACAATACCTGCAATTTCCCAGTGACCGATTGTGGTGTCTTTACCCTTTGATTTTTCACGAAGACGAGCAACTTCGCTTCTAAAATTGCCTTTGCTTAAATATGAGAGCCCGTCAATCTCTGTAAAACCAATGCTTTTAAGATTTTCTATATTAAATTCTTTTGACCCAGAAATGCTCTTAACTGTGTTTGCACCTTTATCACCGAAAAGCTCGGCGTCAGGTGCTTCACCAATCCCACAAGAATCAAGAACTATAAGAAATACTCTTTTTGCCATTATTTATTCTCCAATTCGACTGCAGTTTCAAGTGCTAATTTCATCATATCTGTAAATGAATTTTGTCTTTCTATTGCAGGGAGTGATTCGCCAGTTACTAAATGGTCAGAAATTGTGAACATAGCACCTGCGCGTTTTCCTGCTCTTGCAGCATTCATAAAGAGTGCCGCAGCTTCCATTTCTACTGCGAGAACACCCATTTTCTGCCAGTTAGCAGAAAGTTCTGGTGTGTCACCGTAAAACACATCTGAAGAAAGTACATTGCCAACTTCGTATTTAATGTCAAGTTCTTCTGCTTTTTCTACTGTTGTTCTTAAAATGGTAAAATCTGAAATAGGTGCAAAATCACCTGGTAAATTAAATGTGTGGCTGTATCTTGAAGTAGTACAAGCACCCTCGGCAATAACAATGTCACGAACCTTTACTTTGTCGCACATACCACCAGCAGAGCCGATTCTTATGATATTTTCAACATCGAAGAAATTAAAAAGCTCATAGCTATAAATTCCTATTGATGGCATACCCATACCAGATGCCATAACAGAAACACGAGTATTATTGTAAAAACCCGTGTAACCGTGAATGCCACGGACATTGTTAACTAAAACTGCGTTCTCTAAAAAGTTTTCTGCAATAAATTTTGCTCTTAATGGGTCACCTGGCATAAGCACTGTTTTTGCAAAATCTTCTGGTTTCGCGTCAATGTGTGGTGTAGGATAATTTTTCATAAAATCAACTCCTTAAAAATTTTAAAATAAAGTTAAATTAATTGCTATACATTTCATAAAGTTTAGCATAAATGCCATTCTTTTTAATTAAATCTTCGTGAGTACCACTTTCTTCAATTCCGTCATTTGTCATAACAAGAATATTATCGGCATTTTTAATTGTAGTTAATCTGTGGGCAACAATTAAAGTTGTTCTGCCCTCTGCTAATAAATCAAGTGATTTTTTAACGATTTGTTCACTTTCATTATCAAGTGCGCTTGTTGCTTCGTCAAGAATAAGAATTTTAGGATTCTTTAAGAATACACGAGCAATGCTTATTCTCTGCTTCTGACCACCTGAAAGTTTAACACCGCGTTCACCTACATATGTGTCATAGCCATTTGGCAATTCTGAAATGAATTCGTGAGCACCTGCAAGACGAGCCGCATTATAAATATCTTCGTCAGTTGCGTCCTTTAAACCGTAAGCGATGTTTTCTTTTACTGTGCCGGAGAATAAATAAACATCTTGCTGAACAACACCAATATTTGTGCGTAATGATTTTAAAGTAACATCCTGAATATTTGTGTCGTCAATTAAAATTTTACCATCTGTAATTTCATAGAATCTCGGAATAAGATTGCAAAGTGTAGTTTTACCACTGCCAGAAGGACCTACAAGAGCAACTTTTTGTCCTTTTTCAATGTGAATGTTTAAATTGCTAAGAACATTTTCAGTAACATCAGAGTATTTAAAAGATACATTTTTAAAATCAATTACACCGTCAGTTACCTCTAATTCTTTAGCATTCTCTTTATCTTTAATTGATGGCTCAATATCTAAAATCTCGGTAAATCTTTCAATACCTGTCATACCGCGTTGGAATTGCTCTGCAAATTCTACAATTCTTTTTATTGCAGTTAAAAGAACTGAAATGTACATTAAGTAAGCAACATAATCAGCTGCTTCAATTTTTTTATTTATTAAGAAAATGCCACCTGCAATTACCACTACAATATACATAACGCCTTCAAAGACTCTGTTTACAGAGTGGAATGAACCCATATATTTGTAAACGGTGGATTTAATATCAAGATAACCAACATTACCTTTTTTGAATTTTTCTTCTTCAATATGTTCATTTGCGAAAGATTTTACAACACGTACGCCTAAAAGACTGTCTTCAATCTGACTGTTCAATTCACCGACTTTTTTTCTTGATTCCTTAAAACCTGAACGCATTTTGTGGTTAAAATGCGTAAGAATTATAATCATAACAGGTAATACAGAGAACATTATGAGTGTTAAAGGTACATTCATAAATGCTAAAATTGAGAAAGATGCAATAATTTTAATCCCTGCTATAAAAAATTCTTCAGGACAGTGGTGTGCAAACTCTGTAACATCAAAAAGGTCAGATGTTATTCTTGACATTAAAGTTCCGACTTTTGCATCATCATAAAATGAAAATGGTAATTTCTGAAGATGACCGAAGAAATCTTTTCTCATTTCTGTTTCAATCTTAGTACCCATTATATGGCCGATTGATGACATATAGTAATAAGCGAGTGCATCAATTATTTTTAAAATAATATAAATTCCGCCAAGCATTAAGATAAATTGAATTGTAAGATTTTCGGGATTTTCTGTTGCTGTACCTGTAATAGAACGGACTATCATTGGTAGAGCCAATTCACAAAGTGTGGTGAGTGCGGCGCAGAATAAGTCAAAACTTAATGTGCCTATGTGTTTTTTGTAATAAGGTAAAAATCTTTTTATAAGACTGCTTGTTTTTGTTTTTTTAGTCGTTTTCAAAATGTTTCTCCTGTTTCTATATAACTACAAATTTAATTCTATAATACAATAATATCATAAATATTTTGAAATGAAAACTGTTATATTTTACGATATTTAAGTAAAATATTTGTAATAGTATTGATTTTTTAAAAAAATTCATATATAATACAACAGTTGAAAAAATTATATATGCCGGTGTGATGGAATTGGCAGACGTGACGGACTCAAAATCCGTTGATGGCGACATCGTGTGGGTTCGAGTCCCACCACCGGCACCAAAAGCGGCAACTGTTCGTTGCCTAAAAGAATAAAGAATAGAGAATAAATTAAAAATAATAAAGAGCTTTGCTAATTGTCGCTTTTGTATTATTCTTTTTTCTCTATTCTTTATTATTTATTCTTTAA
>CALAEU010000232.1 GCA_937891215.1 uncultured Clostridia bacterium | reverse complement strand
TAAATATTGGATTTAATTTAATTGGATACATTATTTACACCTCAGTAGTATTAGTTGTTTGATTTTCTTTTATTACTGGATTCTCTTCATTATTTTGAGCCTGTGATTCAAGTTCTTTTTTATCAATAAACGGAACAGTTGAAGATTTAATATCAACTCTGTCGTAGTATTCTTTAAATCTAATAGTAAAGCGAATTTTTCTTTTACAGTTTGTACATTGGAAAATTGCCCTGAATGATTGATTCATAACACGCCAGTCGGATACTCTTTCGCAACTTGCACCACAAACATCACAAAGACATTTCATTTTGCTTCTGTCAATAAGTGGACTATTAATATCAGTTATAACTTTTGGTTTGAATGAAAGTTTTAAATAGAAAGAATTATCACAGGAATGTGTATATGAAGAAATCATCTGCTTATTGAAAATTTTTCTGAAAATATCAGCAGTTAAAAGACTGTCATCAATAGCACGATGTAAAGAGTAGTGTTCAATATCAAGTTCTAACTTCTCCGCAGCAGTAGAAAGACCAATCTGATCTGCTTTAGATATATTCATAAAAGCCTGTGCGTAGTTCTGTAAGTTTACATAATTCTTTAAAAACGGAATAAAATTTATACCATTGAAATATCTGAAATTTTCAACTAAAACTCTTACATCAGTATCACCCCAAGTAAGAATCACATTATTCTCCCCTGCAGACCATTTTCTGAATTCCGACATAGCCTGAGAAAACGGTGTACCTGTACTGATATCATCGTTAGAAATATTAGTTAATTCCTTAACTCTTGTATGAAGTTTTTTACCTAATTGTGCCTTGATAAAAAGTGAAAATGTATCAACCTGATTTAAATCTTCATCAAGTTTAACAGCACCTATTTCAATAATTTCATTTAAAAAACCTTTTTTCTTTTTACAATAGGTGTTATTCCACTCAAGGTCCATTATTATATAATGCATTCTAAGAAACTTCCTCTGAATTTAAAATAAATTAAAGTAATCCTTCAGTGTCGTAAAGACACGCTGTTTCAAGTAAAACTTTAGCACCTACTTCGAGCGCTTCGGGAACAAGTAAATCTGGTGTGTCTAAACGAGTGTGGTAGTATCTTGGTGGTGTTGGGTCCATAGCTGCAAAACCCGTTGCTTTGATTTTTTTCTGCGTAAATGCTGCGGCATCACAAGCACCAAGATAAATTGACGCATAAGGTAAATCATAACCGCAGTTTTTTGCAGCTCTTTTAACAAGCTCTTTTGCTTGTTTATCGTGTTTTAAAGTACCACTTAAATCTCTGTCATAAACCGCCATATCTTTTAAATCGCGCATTGTATCACAAGCAATAACAACAGTTTCAATTTCTTTAAGTTCTTTTTCGTGAGTTTCAGCATAGTTCTTAGCACCACGCAGTCCTGCTTCTTCTGAACCTGTAAGCATAATTCTTACTTCTGTATTTTCTAATTCAATGTCGTGTTCTTTCATAAGCTTTAAAACTGACATAGCAGTTAAACAGCCAGTGAGATTATCATTTGCACCAGGAACACTTCTTGTATAGCTCTGGAAGAATAAAAATCCGAAATATGGGATAATGAAAATACAAAGAACAATACCAACTATAAAGAAAAATGTATCAACACCTTTGGATGGTGTGTCTAAATTAAGATATGTAAAATATTTAATAATACTTGCAAAGCAAACAACAAAAAGACCAACTGCTGCAGGGATAAGGAACAACTTCATTCCCGTACCACCCATTAAATAGTTTAAAGTCCATTCATATTGTGAGTCTGCGTGACCAATGAAAATTATTCTCTTTTTTATTTCACCTTTTGGTTTTTTTGTAGCAATAAGGTTATGTGAAGGATGACCGATAAATAACGGGTCAAGAAAACGCTTGTACATTAAAAATTCAAGTACTAAAGGAATAATACCGAGAATCGTACATAAAAAAGCGATAAGCGGATAATTTACCCAATAAAGAACAGTAGCGGATAACGCCATAGCAACCGTAAAAGGAATAAATCCCATAAAAGCTTGTCTGTGAACAGTAAACTCTTCTATTGTAATATCATCCGACCATTCTTTTAAATCTTCACCCATTGATTCCTGCGCAGCTAATTCTTCTTTACTACCAGGTGCTCTTGGACCAATTTCATCAACTATAGCAGTAATTTTTTTTACCATATAGTCAACTGTTGAAGAAAAGTCTATAGTTTCTTTTTTGCTTTTTTCAAGAATTGTTTTCATAAAAAACACCACACCAATATATAAAAGTGAATACTTACTAAATATAGCATATATTTCTTCAATTTACAACATTATATTGTGAAAATCATTGATTTTTACAAAATACTAATGTATAATATGTTAAAAATTTCATTAGTAGGTGTTTTTATGTTGAACGACTCATTAAATTTATACTATTCTTCCCCTGCAAAAGAATGGGTTGAAGCGTTACCGTTGGGCAATGGCTCTATTGGTGCAATGGTTTTTGGTAAAACAAATACTGAAAAAATATGTATGAACAGTGATACTCTCTGGACAGGTTTTCCAAGAGAAACTGCAATAAAAGAAAATACGTATGAGAATTTTTTAAAAGCAAGAGAATTATCGCTTGAGGGTAAATATGATGAAGCTGAAGAAATTATTGAAGCTGAATGTTTAGGTAACTGGACACAAAGCTATCTCCCTCTTTGTGATATAGATATAAAATTTGACACAAAAGGTTGCCGTGCAAAAAATTTTAAAAGAATTCTTGATTTAAGTACTGGTATCCATACTGTAAGTTATGAAAAGAATGGTGTGGAATTCAAAAGAGAAGCTTTTGTTTCTGCTCCAGATAAAGCATTTATTCAGAAATATACTGCAAATAAAAAAGCTTTGAGCTTTAAGCTTTCACTTTCAACACAGCTCAAGGGTGATTCATTTGTTGAGAATGATGTTTTGATTTTAGATGGTATCTGCCCTTCTGATGAACATGATAACTTAGAATTACTTAACAGATGTGAATTCTACCCAGAAGAAAAAAATTTACAGGGTATTAGTTTCAGAGCGGCAGTTAAAGTTATTTCTGATGGTAAAGTTACATATTCAGGTAAAAACATAACTGTTGAAAATGCTTCAAAAGCATACATTTTCTTTACTACAGAAAACTCATTCAATGGATTTCAGAAACATCCTACATTAGAGGGTAAAGAATATAAAAATGCATGTCTTAAAATGCTTAGAAACGTTTCAGCAATTGATTATAAAACACTCAGAAAATCTCATCTTGATGACTTTACTGCTCTTTTCTCAAGAGTTTCTCTTGACCTTGGTACAGATAACAAAGGTGATGTCCCTACAAACAAGCGTTTAATTAAGCACGATAAAGGTGCAAAAGATATAGGTCTTTATACACTTATATTTAACTTCGGAAGATATTTGATCGTTTCTGCTTCAAGACAAGGTACACAAGCTACTAACTTACAAGGTATCTGGAATGATAAATTCAGAGCACCATGGCACTCAAATTACACTGTTAATATCAATACAGAAATGAACTATTGGCCGGCCGAAGTAACCAATTTGTCC
>CALAEU010000231.1 GCA_937891215.1 uncultured Clostridia bacterium | reverse complement strand
TGAAGCAATCAAATCAGAAAAATATGACTTCATCCGTTGTAACTATCCAAATGGTGATATGGTAGGTCACACCGGGTCTCTTGAAGCAACAATTATTTCAGTTGAAGCAGTAGATATTGCACTCGCTCGTGTATTAAAGGTAGCAGACGAATATGGCGTAACAGTTCTTATTACTGCTGACCACGGTAACGCAGACGAAATGCTCGAAAAGAACAAAAAAGGTGAAGTACAGGTAAGAACTGCACACTCACTTAACCCTGTTCCATTTATTATTTACAGTAAAAATAAATATGAACTTAAAGATGGTAACTTCGGTCTTGCAAATGTTGCACCAACAGTAGCAACAATCTTTGGTATCGACCCATACGACAGTTGGGAAGAAAGCCTTATTAAATAATTTTTAATTTTAAATTTTGTGGCAAGGGGGTAAAAAGATGGGGATTCCCGCACCTGTGCTTAAACTTTTCTGGAAAAACACCGAGCATGGTGATATGAAAAGACTTGCAACTCAATCTGCACCCGACGGAGTAACAGAAATTTGTGATATTCCGTATATAGATGACGGTAAATGGCAACACAAGTTAGATGTTTATTTCCCGGAAAATGCAGAAAATGAAAAGCTCCCCGTGATTATAGATATTCACGGTGGCGGTTGGATGTACGGTGACAAAGAACTCAATAAATACTACAATATGGTACTCGCCAAAAAAGGTTTTACTGTGTTCAGTATGAGTTACACATTGTGGCCTGAAACCATTGTACCTGAGCAATTAAAAGAGATTGCAGAAGCACTTTTGTGGATAAAAAATAATATTTCATCTTACCCTTGCGACAGTAAAAAAATAATGCTTACAGGTGACAGTGCAGGGGGGCAGTTAGCACTTTATTCTGCAGTGCTTTCTAAAAGCAGTGTTTTAAGAGATGTGTTTTCTGTAAAAGATTGTGGTCTTAACTTTACTTGTCTTGCACTTGTTTCACCTGTACCGGATATGAATTCAAATTCCCCTATGAGTGTTTACACAAAGGGAATGTGGGGTAAAAATTACGCATCAAGCCCGACTTCCCGTTATATGAATTTTAAAGATATTGCAAAATTTGCTCAATTACCACCAACAATTTTAATAACTTCTTCTGGTGATATTCTGGCAGAGAAACAAACAATTTCTACATATAACAGAATTAAACAGTTAGGTGTAAAAACCGAACTTTATAATTATGGTAAAGTAGATGGCAAACACTTACCACACGTATTTTCAGTTCTTTACCCTTATTCCGATTACGGTAACGATGCAATTGATAATATGCTAAATTTCTATAGAGAAACGTTTTAGTTTCAGGAATTAGGTATTAGTTATTAGGTGTTAGAAAATCATCCTATCATTTAAAGTTTTTCGTAAACTAAAAATGATAGGATGTTTTCGTTTTTATTCAATTATAATCAAGTCCGAAGGACTTCCTTAACTCAGCACTCAGCATTCAGCACTTTGCATTGCTTTGGCTCAGCCCTCAAATGTTACTACCACCACTTCAGGTGAATTGTTAATTCTCACAGGTATAATGCTGTTGCCAAGTCCTCGGCTTACAACCATTGTTGTATTATTTTCTGTAAATATACCAGCATCATATTTTGGGAATAACCCTTGCTCGGGTGCTATTAAACCACCAATTAATGGTAATCTGAACTGACCGCCATGAGCGTGTCCTGAAAATACTAAATCAACATTTGTTTTAGCGTAATCATCAAATAATTCGGGGTGGTGTGAGAGCATAACAGAAAAACATTCTTTGTCATCAAGATTATTTATTGTTTTTACAATCTCTTCTTTATAATTATCGTTATAATTTGCTTTATAGTTTGAAGCATCATTAAGACCGATAACCTGGATTTTTTCACCACTTTTTTCAATGTAAGTGCTATCATCTTTTAAAACTGTAACACCAATTTCAGCGAGTTTATCTAAAAATTCGTAATATATATTGGTATCTGAGCGTATTTCATGGTTACCGACTATAAAATAAACATCGCAAATTTTAAGCACTTCTTTAAACAAATCAATCGGTATTGTAGTATTGGTGTAAAATCCGTCAATCGTGTCACCTGTAACAAAAACTGCGTCAGGGTTTTCTTCTTTTATAATTTTAATAAGATTTTCGTTGTTTTCACCGAATTCTGCGTTGTGTAAATCTGAAAGGTGAACTATTTTATATCCGTCAAAACTCTTTGGTAAATCAGGATTTCCTATTGTGTATTCAGTTGTTTCAAGTTTAAAATTACTGTACACAATAAAAGTGCCAACAACAATAATTAAACAAAGGAATAATGCACCAATTTTTAATACTCTTTTATTTTTCATAATCTTTTTCAATTATCTTGAATTCTCCGCTTTTTAAAATTCTTAATAAATCATCGTTGTTTTTTATAGGTTCGGTTGTTTCTATTCCTGAAATTCCTGCACCTGTAACTCTGTGACAGTCACTACCGGCAGTTTTAATTTTTAATTTCTTCCGCTGTGCCCAGTTTAATGCTTTTTCATTCTCAGTTTTTGTAGATTTTCCGTTTACAATTTCAACACCATCAATATATTTCGGGTTCGCTCTGTAAATGTATGGTCTAAAAGGGTGAGCCTGAATTATAATGCAACCGTTATTCTTGAAAAAATTAGAAGTTTTTTTTAAATACATTGGTAAAAGAAAAGGGGATTTTTCAATCAATTCTTCTGTTATACCATAAATTAAATAGTCATTACCATTTAAGAAGAAACGGAGTTCTAAACCTAAAAGTACAGAAAAATCTTCTGTTTCATATTTTTTTGCTTCTCTGTAGCCTTTAAGATAATGCTCAGAACGAAGTTTTTTATTAAACATTTCTTTTAAAGAAAAGGTAAAATCAGAGTAGTGGTTTGTAATTACAATTCCTGAGTAACCCAATTCTTTGTATTTTTCAACAAGCTCTTTTGCAGTAATTTGAGCACATTGACTCGTTTCTGTTGTGTGAGAGTGTAGTTCGTATTTCATTTGTTTATCCGCCAATAAAATTTTTGTATTAAGATTATATAACTTTTAAGTTGCTATTGCAACCAGTAATTTTAAATGGTATAATGGCGGATAGGAAACAGAAAGCAGGAAACAGGGGTGTAGTTAATGGATAAGTTGATGTTATATAGAGATTTAATTGTATGGCAGAAAGCTATGGAATTAGTAAAAGAAACTTATATATTAGTAAAAAAGTTGCCTAAAGAAGAAACTTATGCTCTTTCAGACCAAATGAGAAGAGCTGCTATATCAATTCCATCAAACATTGCTGAAGGATATGGAAGAAAATCTAAAACCGAGTATAGCAGATTTTTAGATATAGCACGAGGCTCGTTGTTTGAATTAGAGACACAAATACATATAGGGATTATGCTTGGGTTTTTCACTGAAGAGGATAGTGAAAAGGCATTTAAACTATCATCAGAAGTTGCAAGGATATTGAATTCTATCATAACAAAATTAGGTGAATGAGATTAGAGAAATAGAGAACTGGTTTAGGAAAAAGTATTTATATAACACTGTTTCCTGCTTCCTGCTTCCTGTTTCCTTTTATATTTTTATATAAAACAAATTGGAGGTATTTTAAAATGCTCGAATTTTTATGGGGGTTCCCCAAAATGCTCTGGAGTGTGCTTGTTTTAATCGGTACACTTGTAACAATCTTTTTAGATGCTGGTGAAGTTACATCATCAAGCGAAGTTGAATTAGTAAACGAAAAATGTGTAGTTTTAGAAAAGGCTTTGATTTCAGGTCAGGGTATTACAACTGATGGTGAATATTTTTATACATCAGGTTCTTTAACAGGTATAAAGACAAGCGGTCTTGCAAAATGGGATAAAGACGGTTTTGTAGTTCTTGCAGATTACACCGCTATGCCGAAAGATTACAGAGAAAATCTTAATCTTAATCACTTGGGCGGTATGAGTTATTACGATGGTAAACTTTATATTGCGGTTGAAGATTCTGAAGACAAAAACCCTTATCTTATGACTTTCAGTGCAGAAACACTCGAATTTTTAGAAGCATACGAAATGCCACAGGAACTTTTAGAAGGTAGTTTTCCTTGGTGTGCAGTAGATGCAAAAAATGGTTACTTGTATTGCTCACAGTTCCGTGATGTAAATGAGATTTTTGTGTTCGATTTAGAAACAATTGAATATTCTCATTCAATTAAGCTTTCAGAGCAAATTACAAGAATTCAGGGTGGAGAGGTTTATAACGGTTTACTTTACCTTTCTTATGATGCAAAAGATGGTAATACCGATTACATACAGACAGTAGATATTAAAACAGGTGAAGTAAAAACTCTTTGCGAAAGAAACATTCCTGCAAAATGCGGTAATGAAGCAGAAGGTTTAACAGTTTACCCAATGGAAGATGGTTCTTTAATTCATGTTCTCGACTACGACAAAGCAATCGGGGTTTATACGAGAAGCTACAAGTTAAAATAATTCGGAATGCGGAATGCGTAATTCGGAATTAGAAGAACGCTACGCGTTGATCATATAATGAATAAAACTAAAGCATCTTATCATTTCAGATTTGTGTTTCAATCAACTTTAAATGATAAGATGCATTTTCTTTTATAATATTATAATTACGGCGTAGCCCCTTCAATTCCGAATTACGCATTACGCATTCCGAATTATGTATTGTTCAGATTTAAACATTAAATCTGAATAATACAATGTCTCCATCCTGCATTATATACTCTTTACCCTCAGAGCGTACAAGGCCTTTTTCTTTTGCTGCCTGCATAGAGCCACATTCCATAAGCACATCAAAAGAAACAAC
>CALAEU010000230.1 GCA_937891215.1 uncultured Clostridia bacterium | reverse complement strand
GTCTTTTACAAACTTCAAGTCCGTCAATATTCGGCATCATAATATCAAGAAGCACAACATCAAATTCGTTTTCATGTTCTGTATATAACAATAACGCTTCTTCACCATCACACGCCTCAGTTACTTCATATCCTGCTCTTTTGAGAGTTATGGCAATTATTTCTCTGATTGCTGCCTCATCTTCTGCAATTAATACTTTTTTCATTTTTTCACCTCTATACTTTTATAAAAGAAGATTTAATAAATTCATCTGTTATACCATATTTTTCACCATAAGGTGTTATTTCATAAACAAAAACACCTGTTTCTGTCTGTAACAAGATATAATCTTCATAGTCATCAATATCTCTGCTTAACTTATCATTGTTCTCAATGAATTTTATTGTAAATAGAATATCTTCAACTTCTTTGGTAACGATATTCCAAATACAAAAATTAGTCTGATTTTCAATTTTATCAAAATTTACTGTAACATCATCTGACCAAGGAAAATTGAACAAATATGAATGAATAGGATTATAAACACTTTTAAATATTTCAGATGCTTTATCATCTGCTACATTCTTCCATTCGACCATAGAAAAATTATACACAGTACCGGACACACTGACTGAAACCGCTTTTTTACCCGTAAAAAATTTAGTGTTTACAGGAATCTCGATTTTTCCATCACTATCAATATCGCGTGAATGCAATTTAACATTTCTTAAAGTATTTTTTGATGGTTCCAAAATTTCTCTTTTTACTTTAAGTGTTTCAACATCCCATGAAATGACTTCAGTAAACATTGAAGTGTCACTTTTTATACAATCAAGAAACACTCTTGAGTAGGAATCATTTTTCAAGTTAATTTCATCAGAATGTATTGCAGAAACAGATGTAATTGTTGAATCAAGAAGTATTTCACAGAATTTTACAATAGAACCATTATTCTGAATTGAAAATGCTCTGAAGTAAGAGTTCTGGACCGCCACAGCATCATCAAGATATACAATTACTAAATCATTAATGTTATTTGAATTCAAATCCAGAAATGCTTTAGCGTTAAAATATTCATTTGCAAGAGTTTCAATACTAAAACTTTTATTTGTTAATTGTGAAACTTTATAAACTGTAAGCATCTTAGTGAGTTTTGTATCAAAAAGTGACCAAGAAATTACAATTTCCGGAAGTTTATCACCATCAAGGTCTGGAAATGCAATATCATAAACACCACTACCTGAACCCTTTATATCAGTAACAAGAACCCATTTACGATTAATATAATCGAGAACAGCAATCCTCACTGTTGTGTCTGTTGAAGAGTCTGTGTAGAAAACAATAGCCTCTTCATCTTCATCATTGTCAATATTATAAAGAACAAATGATGATTTATAATCACCTTTAGTCGGTGTTTTTAAAAGAAAAGTTTTCCCACTCATCAGTTTGTTGAATGCTTCCTGAACTTCACCGCTTTTGCCAGATAATGCTGGTGGCTTTAAAAGTGTTTCAGTTGAAAAGAAATTAAGAGAGCACCCCGATAAAGTTAAAAGCATCACAATAACAGCAATTGCTGATAAAACTTTTTTTAATTTCATTTATTTTCTCCTGACTTTTTATAACGACACTTCTACTGTATAAGTTCCATAAACCCAACAATTCGCACTTTTAACAGTAACATTTGCAGGAACTGTTGTTGTCTGACCAGCAGAAATATTAAGTGTAGAAATATCAATTTCAACAGTTATATCATTTTCAGTTATGCTTTCCAATGCTTTTTCAGAACCTACAACCATAACAGATTTATTAAGACCAGAAATTTTGTAATTAAGATTATCCGGATTATTAACTTTAACTTTACTACCTGCAATAACAAAATACTCCTGAGAAAGATTTGAAACATCAAGTCTTACCACAAATTTCTCAGTCTGACTTTCATCAGAAACAGGTAAATCGGCTCTTAGAAATTCAAAAACATAATTTGAAGGTGAAACAGATCTAAAATCAATTGTGCCAACTGAAAATTCAGTTGTTTTTTCATACTCATCAACAGAAATATTAAAATAATCTTTCGAAGGTGAAACAGTGAAAGTTAATGGATTTAACACATATTCATCGGGTGCATTTTTAAAGAGAACAGTTGCATCAACTTCTTTAACACGAAGTACAGGAATTGTAAGAACAACTGAATTTATACTTGTTTTCACAAACTTAAAATCAGAGTTATGATTTTCGTCAAGAAGAATAATTTCTGCATCTGTAGATTTATTTGAAGAAAGAGAGGAATCAAGTTTAATTCTTGCAACTGCTTTTTCAATTTTATTAATTTCAGTTGCAGGGCCAGTAAGCGAAACAGAAGATTCCGAAAGATTAATAGGTCCTGTAACAAAACCTTCTTTAACAATTTCAAAACCATCTGTAACCACTTCAGGCTCAACTACCATATCTATTGTTTTCGGTACATCAAAATAAACATCGATACTTCTTTGTGAAATTGAAGATATTGAGTAGTTATTTGAACCCGTAGCAGACTCTGCTTTCAAAAGAAGTGTTCTGTTACCTGCAGAATCAACATTATTTGTCTGTGCTAAAACAACAATATCTTCTGCAGAAAGGTTAGCAGGAGAAATCTGATACTTTTTCCCTTTTACTGTAACATCAACATAAAATTCAGTATCACCAAAAACTTCAAGACCAAATTGAGATGGTACTGTATTATCAATAGTAACTTTTACTTTATTTATAGTTCTTGTTGTTTCAGGACTTACATTGATAGCTACTGCTAACCAAATTATGATTGATGAAAGAAAAGCAATAACAAAAACAAATTTATTGTTATTTAAAAGTTTTGAAAATTTACTTTTGTTTGTTGTCACTTTTTTCACCTCTCATAAATTTATTGGAAATTTCTTTTTTCTGATTTTCAGTAACAAGTTCGCTTAACAAAATCTCTCGAAGTTTACCTGTCTGAACATCGCGTTGAAGTTTACCATTTATAGCAACTGAAATATAACCGGTTTCTTCTGAAACAATAACAACTACTGCATCACTATGTTCACTCATACCAATTGCAGCTCTGTGTCTTGTGCCCAAATCACTACTTATTGAGTTATTTTGTGTAAGTGGCAAAATACAACCAGCAGAATATATTTTTGCCCCTCTAACAACAACTGCACCATCATGCAATGCTGAGTTTTTAAAGAAAATACCATTAAAAAGTTCAGTAGAAGAACGGGCATCTAAAACAGTGCCAGATTTAATTACATCGTTAAGTGGTGTTTCTCTTTCAAATACAACTAACGCTCCTGTTTTAGTTTCACTCATTTCGCCAGCAGCTTTACAGAAATCATTGACTAATGTTGTTACCGCTTCCTGATAAGCACCGTTATTTCTAAAACTAAAGAAAGAAAAATCTGTAATTGAGCGTCTGCCGAACCTTTCGAGGATATTACGAATTTCCGGTGCAAACAAAACAACAAGTACAATTAGAGCATTTTCAATAAGTGAAGAAAGAAGAAACTCACTTGCTTCCATTTTTGCAAACTTAACAACAAGATAAAGTCCGCCAATAAAAGCAATTCCTTTTATTAAATGGAATGAACGAGAACCTCTTATAA
The DNA here is from genome assembly GCA_937891215.1 of uncultured Clostridia bacterium. Next base: position 2,577 of record CALAEU010000230.1, on the reverse strand, counting down.
ACTTAATTGCTTCGTAAATAACAAAAGTAACAAATAATATATCAAACAAATCATAAGGGAAATCAAAACTTAATAATGCACCCCATATTGTCTTAAAAAATTCAACAAAACCCGACATTTTTTCACCCTTTTCAACATAATTAGAACATACTACCACATATACTGATTTATTATATCACACTTTTTTATTTTTTGCAATTTTTTGAAGCAAATTTATTACATAATTTATATCTTTTTTTGTAGTAAATCTTGACGGACTTATTCTTACCGCACCAACATCTTCTGTTCCATAAGTTTTATGTGCCAACGGCGAACAATGATAACCACCTCTGACTGCCACAGAATTTTCATTAAGAAAACTAGCTACCTCTTCACTGTGATAACCTTTTATATTAAATGCAATTAAAGGTGCTTTGATTTTTTCAGTATATTCATTTCTGTAAAGGACTACTTTACGCATACTTGAAAGTTCATTAAATAGCATTTTCATCAATGCAGTTTCTTCTTTAAAAATATTTTCTACGCCAAAAGAGGAAACAATTTCCACACCTTTTTTCAACCCACATATTGCAGGAACATTCAGCGTTCCACCTTCTAATTTTTCTGGAAAATTCTGTGGTTGAAGAAAATTAAAACTTTCGCTGCCTGTACCGCCTTCAATTATAGTTTCTGTAATGCTTCCATCGTGAAGAAGTGCCCCAACTCCCATTACTCCAAGCAACCCTTTATGACCTGGTACACAAAGACAATTTATGCCTAGTTTTTTCATTTTTATTGGAATAACACCTGCACCCTGAGCACCATCAACAAAGAATAGGATGTTATTTTCTTTTGCAACTTTTGAAATATCTTCAAGAGGCAAAATATCACCAAAAACATTTGAAACTGCAGTTACAATAATTAATTTCGTATTATCCATTATCTCCTTTTTTAAATTACTGATAGTTTCCTCTGTATTTTGTGTAACTTTAAAAACAGAACTTGAAATTAAACCTTCTGTAACCATTTTATATATTGGTCTCAGTACTGAATTGTGCTCAAGAGATGACATAATAACGTGGTCACCTTTTTTTAAAACACCTTTTAGTGCCATATTTAATGCATATGTGCAATTCATTGTAAAACTAACAAATTCGCTACCATACCCATCAAAAAGTGCGTTCAGTTTTTCTCTTGCAGAATAAATTTCCATTGCAGTATTTATAGATAAATTATGCCCACTTCTGCCAGGGTTAGCACCATATAAACTGAATGATTTATTCACTGCATTTATAACTTCAGTAGGTTTTGGATAAGTTGTTGCTGCATTGTCCAGATAAATCATAAAATATCCCCCAAATCAACTAATTCAATTACTTTTATGCCATTATTCTGTAAAATCTGAAAACTTCGTTTGTCCGGATTATTTATATAAATAAGATACCCGCACCCCTCACCTTTTGAAGGTTTTGGATTGCGAGTTAAATATGCTTTATAACCGTTTTTCAGCAATAAATCTCTACCTTTCATTGCAAGGGTAACAGATGAAACCTTTACACCCTTTTTGCTCATAAAAAAACCTTCCATATTATATTTTGAAATCAATATATAATATGCAAGGTTTTGAATTTGTTTACTTTTTCACTTTTCAATAAGGCATACAGCGTGTGAAGAAACACCTTCTTTTCTACCTGTAAACCCCATTTTTTCTTCAGTAGTTGCTTTAACACTTACAAAATCAACATCAATTTTAAGTGCTTTTGCAATATTTTCACGCATCTCTACAATGTATGGTGCAAGTTTAGGTACCTGAGCAATTACTGTTGTATCAACATTAACTACCCTGTATCCTTTCTGTACTAATAAGTCATTTACTTTTTCAAGTAAAACGAGACTATCAGAACCTTTAAAATCGGGGTCAGTATCAGGAAAATGTTTACCAATATCTCCCAAAGCTGCTGCTCCAAGTAAAGCATCCGAAATAGCATGCAAAAGTACATCTGCATCTGAATGTCCTAACAACCCTTTTTCGTAAGGAATATCTACTCCTCCAATAATTAACTTTCTATTTTCAACAAGTTTGTGTACATCATATCCCATGCCTATCCGCATATTCACGAGCCTCCAAACACCATTTAATTAATTAATTCTTGATTCAACTTTTTACATCTATAATCCTGTAATCATCGCAACAATCGGCATGGTAACAACCGATAATATCGTCGACACGGCAACGCCCTTTGAAGCAAGCGAATAATTACCGTCATACTGCTGTGCCAGCATGGCTGTCATACTTGCAACCGGAGTTGAAAGAATAACCATGCATACATCAAGCACCATATCACTGGCAATAAACTGTTTTAACACAAACAACAAAACAACCGGTATTACCAATAATTTCAATCCGCAAAACAATAACAGTCTTACATCCGTAAACAATTCCCTGAATTTAATCTTTGTCAGAGAAGCACCTATAACCATCATACTAAGCGGTGCTGTAAGATTACTCAGATTACTTACAATCGACTTCACAAATGTAGGTGTCTCAATTTGGAACAAGGCAATTACTATCGAAATAACACAACAGATAACACCGAT
>CALAEU010000229.1 GCA_937891215.1 uncultured Clostridia bacterium | reverse complement strand
TAACCATATATTACTCCAATTTTAAAAATTAAAAATCTGCTGTACCTGTTGTACGTGGGAATGGAAGAACGTCACGGATATTTGAAATACCTGTCATATACATAATAAGTCTTTCAAAACCAAGACCGAAACCTGCATGGTGAGTACCACCGTATTTTCTTAAATCAAGATACCACCAGTAATCTTCTTCTTTAAGACCTAATTCTTTGATTCTCTCTACAAGAACATCGTATCTTTCTTCACGCTGACTACCACCGATAATTTCACCAATACCCATTACGAGTAAGTCGGCAGCAGCAACAGTTTTACCATCATCATTAAGACGCATATAGAATGCTTTGATTTCTTTCGGATAATCTGTTACAAAAACAGGCTTTTTAAATACTTGTTCAGTCAAGTATCTTTCGTGCTCTGTCTGAAGGTCGCAACCCCAGTAAGCTTTAAATTCGAAGTTGTCATTATTCTTCTCAAGTTCTTTAACCGCATCAGTATAAGTTACTCTTGCAAAATCTGAATTCGCAACTGTTGTAAGTCTTTCAATAAGACCATTATCAATAAACTTGTTGCAGAATTCGAGTTCTTGTTTACAATTTTCAAGAACATAGTTAATAACATATTTAATCATATCTTCTGCTAAATCCATATCATCGCTAAGGTCAGCAAAAGCAATTTCAGGTTCAATCATCCAGAATTCAGCAGCGTGGCGTTGTGTGTATGAACGCTCTGCTCTGAATGTAGGACCGAATGTATAAATCTTACCAAAAGACTGAGCCATAATTTCGCCTTCAAGTTGACCTGAAACTGTCAAGAAAGCAGGTTTCGAGAAAAAGTCTTTGCTATAATCAATTTTACCTTCTTCAGTCTTAGGAACATTATCAAGTTCAAAAGATGTTACTCTGAACATTTCACCTGCACCCTCACAGTCACTACAAGAAATGAGTGGTGTGTGTGCATACATAAATCCGCGTTCTTGGAAGAACTTATGAATTGCAAATGAAGCAACAGAACGAACTCTGAACGCAGCAGAATAAGTATTTGCTCTTGGACGAAGGTGACCAATAGTTCTTAAATATTCTAATGTGTGACGTTTTTTCTGAAGCGGGTAATCTGGTGCTGATTCACCTTCAATTACAATTTCACTTGCATTTATTTCAAATGGTTGTGCAGCATCTGGTGTTAAAATTAAAGTACCTGTAACAATAACTGCTGCACCAACATTGATTTTAGAAATTTCTTTGAAGTTATTTATTTTTTCATCTTCAAAAACTACCTGAAGACTTTTGAAGCAACCACCATCATTTATCTCAAGAAAGCCGATTGCTTTAGATGCACGCTGAGTTCTTACCCAACCACAAACTGTAATTTCATTATCACCAAACTGTTCAGGTGATTTATAAATGTTTGCTATTTCAATGCGTTTCATTAACTATTCCTCCATTACCTTTGCGTAAAGTATATTTCAAATTATTTTTTTCTTTTAAAAATTGCGGGGCGGATTTTCGGTTTTAACTCCCACGCTTTTTCCATTTCGTCAGTAAGTTGCTTCGAAAGAGTTTTTCTTATCTCTTTAAAATTCTTATCATTGACAAGGTTCATTTTTTCATCAGGGTCATTATCTAAATCGTAAAGATAATCTTCGTAGTACACATTAGAATCTTTACACATAAAACCTGATTTTAATGCTCTTACTGAATATTTATATTTTTCTGTTCTTATTGCACGACCAACTTGTGATTCACTAATCTGAATAAACACATTGTCGCGTTTGGTACCTTTTTCTTCCTGCTCGAGAATTGAAATACCAGAAAAGAAAGAAGGTATATAAATATCTGCAAACTGGAGCATTGTCGGTGGCAAGTCAATTAAACTTACCAGTCTGTCATCTACTTTACCTTTTTTATAAGCACCGCCGCCTATAACAAGTGGTGTGTGAATTGCAGATTCGTGACAACTACGCTTATACTCAGAATTTCGTGTTTTAAAATGACAACCATGGTCACTTGTGTAAATTATGACAGTATTATCATATAAACCTTTTTCTTTAAGTGTGTCTATAAGTTTACCGAGATTATAGTCTATTCTGTTTATAGCAGAAAGATAATCGGGATATTCTTCTTTATAGTTACCCTTTAAAAACGCTAAATCACTCGGTACAGGGTATTTTTTGAAACTGTCAATTGTTTCTTTAAATCCCTCAAAATGCTTATGGTCATTCTGATGGTGTGGCTCAAGTTGAGAAACGAACATAAAGAAAGGTTTATCTTCTTCTGTTCTTTTATTTATATACTCAAGTGCAAAATCATTAATAGCATCTGCACGATAACCAGTAAAATCAAGTTTATTTCCATTTTCATCGAAAACATAACCATCATAACCGTGAGAAGTAAATTCTAAAACATCAGAAGCACGCCAGTAATCATACCCGCCCTGCAATTCTTTTGGCACTGCAGTTTTTTCGTAATGCTTACCACCTTTACCCCTGTCAGATGCTAAGTGCCATTTACCAATATATGCAGTATCATAACCATTTTCGCTGAAATAATCTGCTAAAGTCTTCTCGTTTTCAGGGAGTGGTAAACCATTCCAATAACATTCACACTGTGTTGCATATTTACCCGTTTGCAAACAAGCTCTAGCAGGACCACAAACAGGCTGACAAGTGTATGAGTTGGTGTAACGAGTACCCTCTTCAGCTAATGCCCACAAGTTAGGCATTATTTCTGGAGTTAATGTATCTGCTCGTTGTTGGTCAGAGAAATAAAAAATAATATTGGGTTTCAAAAACATCACCCCTTTATATACTCAATATAGATATTTAATCACATTATCCGTAATATTATAGCAAAACAAATATGATTTGTAAACAATTTTTAAAAACTTATTGTATCATTTTAAAAATTATTATATAATAACTTTAAATCATTCTAAAGGCGGTGTTGTTTTGTCTTTTGAACTTGCAATAATCGGTGGCGGTGCTTCTGGTCTTTCTGCAGCAATTGAAGCAAAAAGAGAAAGCAAAAAAACAGGATTAGACTTGAAAGTTACTGTTTTTGAACACTTGAATAAACCTGCAAAAAAAATTCTTGCAACTGGCAATGGCAGATGCAATTTCTGTAACACCGATTTAAATGAAAAACATTACTTTGGCGACAATGATTTAATTAAAAATGTGTTATCAAGCAAATATAACGATTCTATTGAATTTTTTAAATCTATGGGTATTCTTCCCTATTTTGAAAATGGAAGAGTTTATCCGCGTTCAGAACAAGCAACCGCTGTTAGAGATGCACTTATTAAAACCTGTGAAATTCTTAATGTTAAGTTTTCAACAGAATGCAATATTGATGAAATAAAAGTAAAAAATGATAAATTTCTAATTTCTGATAACGAATTTGATGCTGTTATAATTGCTACTGGCGGTAACTCACAAAAATCACAAGGCAGTGACGGTTCAGGTTATAAATTATTAAAAGATTCCGGTCATAAAATCACAGATATTTCCCCAGCACTTACTGCTCTTACTGTAAATGACAAATCATTTAAAGACTTAAAAGGGTTACGTGTTAAAGGTAACTGTGCTTTATACAGTGGTAGAAAACTATTAAAAGAAGAATACGGTGAAATACAATTCACAGAAAATGCTGTTTCAGGCATACCTGTTCTTAACATTTCACATTTTGCAAACGACAGGAAAAGCCTTTATATTCTTTTAGATATTTGCAATGAATTTTCAGTTAATGATTTAACAAAACATTTTAAAGAATGCAGATACAAGTCACCTATCTTAAGAACAGAAGAAATTCTATCTGGGCTCATTCCACAAAAACTTTCGTATTATATTATGAAAAAAGCAGGTATAAAAGAAAACACATTAGCAAGTAAACTTACTGACAAAAATATTGAAATGCTCGTTGTGACATTAAAACAACTTGAATTAAAAATTGACGGTGTCCGCGATTTTAATTATTCACAAGTAACAAAAGGCGGTGCTTCCGCTAGCGATTTTAACACCAAAACTCTTATGTCAAAAAAACAAAATGGTCTCTTTGCCTGTGGTGAAATCCTCAATGTTAATGGTGATTGTGGTGGCTACAACCTTCATTTTGCATGGACAAGCGGAAGACTTTCGGGTGCTTCAGCAGTAAAATATTTAAGTAACAAATAAAAGGTATAAAAATGATAAGACTTAACGAAATAAAAATGCCTTTAGGCGCAACTGAACTTGAAGTAAAAAAAGAAGTAAGTAAAATTCTTAAAATCAACGAATGTGATATTAAAGAATTTTCACTCGCAAGACGCTCAATAGATTCAAGGAAAAAAGACAATATTTTTCTTGTTTACTCTGCGAATGTTGAAACTGATTTAAATGAAGAAAATCTTATTGCAGGTTTTCTTCCAAACAAAGCATTTATCACACAAAAATATGAATATATTTTACCGGAGAATAAACGCAAGTCGAAATTCAGACCAGTTGTTGTTGGTTTCGGACCTGCAGGTATGTTTGCAGCCCTGACACTTGCAAAAGCAGGGCTTCGCCCACTTGTTTTAGAGCGTGGTGGCGATGTTGACAGTAGAACAAAAAGTGTAAACACCTTCTGGTCACAACATAAACTTGATACCGAATCAAATGTACAGTTTGGTGAAGGTGGTGCCGGTACTTTTTCTGACGGTAAACTCACAACAGGTATAAAAGACCCAAGATGCCGTGAAGTTTTTATTCAGTTTGCAAAATTTGGTGCACCAGAAGAAATACTCTACTCTGCAACGCCACATATTGGTACAGACAGATTAAAAACAGTTGTTAAAAATTTAAGAGAAGAAGTTATACGCCTCGGTGGCGAAGTAAAATTCAACACTAAACTTACTGATTTAATTATTGCAAACGGTGCTTTGCAAGGTATTTCTTATACTGATGAAACCGGCAGTTACGATATTGAAACTGATGCTGTAATTCTTGCTATTGGTCATTCGTCAAGAGATACTTTCGAGATGCTTTACAACAAGAATTTTGAAATTACTCAAAAACCATTTTCTGTTGGTACAAGAATTGAACATCCTCAAGAACATATTAACAAAGCACAATATGGTAAATTTTATAATTCTCCTCTACTCCCAAACGCCGACTACAAATTAGCGTGTCACCCAGAACATGGACGCGGACTTTACACATTTTGTATGTGCCCTGGTGGTTTTGTTGTGAATGCATCATCAGAAGAAGGAAGACTTGCAATTAATGGAATGAGTAATCATAAAAGAAATGAAGTAAATGCTAATAGTGCTTTAGTTGTCACAATATCGCCAAAAGACTTTGGAGAACATCCTCTATCAGGAATAGAATTTCAAAGACAATTAGAAGAATTAGCTTATATAAATGGTAACGGTAATATTCCTCTGCAATTATATGAAGATTATAAATTAAATAAAGTAACTGAAAAAATAGGAGCATTCACTCCAGTAACAAAAGGTAATTATAAATTTTCAAATTTAAATGAAATATTTCCAGAGTACATAAATAATTCTCTAAAAGAAGCAATTGAATATTTTGGAAATAAAATATCAGGATATAATAGAAATGATGCAATTCTTCTTGGCGTAGAAAGTAGGACATCATCGCCAGTCCAACTAAAAAGAGATGAAAATGGACAATCAAATATTGAAGGTTTATATCCATGCGGTGAAGGCGCTGGATATGCTGGAGGAATTACTACAGCTGCAATGGATGGTCTAAAAACAGCAGAAAATATAGTGAATAAGTATATATAATAAGGGAACTTGGAACCACTCAAGTTCTTTTTTATTTGACAAAATCGAACATTTGTGGTATAATGTGTACACTCATATGGATAGGGGGTAGGTAGTATGAGTAAAATAAATATAAATAAACGTCTTTTAGCTTTGATATTAGCAATAACAATGACAGCGTCAGGAATATTACTTTTAACGCGTAAAAATGAACAAACAGGACCAATATTAGAAAATAATATTGGATTTACAGATATTGATCCGTTATTTAACGGTAAGGTAAAATCAAATAACTTCGTTATATTAGACATCGGAGATCACGACTCGGTTGAAACACATTTCCAAGATAAGAAAATGAAAATGTGTAGTGAAAAAGATATTTCATTAGGTGTTATTATTTCAAGTGATGCAGCTGATGAAGCAAGTATCTATGATGATGTTGAATACGTTAAAAGTATCGTAAGAGATTATGATGTTGACTTTCCTGTTTACTTAAATATTGATAGCATTGTTACAAATGATGATTTAAACAATGAAATGAAAACAAAAATTATAAAAGACTTCTTAGAAAAATGTTCTGCCAATAATATTTATGTTGGAATACATGGTACTGATACAAACCTATGTCGTGTAAAACAATATTGTAATATTACTGGTTATGATGCATTAGTAGTTAAAGAAAAAGAAACAATTGACTATGACGGACCATATAATATATATCAAGAATTAGATGGTACATTAGTTGCTAAAGAAAATATTGCAGAAGCAATTAACAAAAAAGATTTAAATGATTCTAAAGGGTTTGCTAGTGATGGTTCATATACAATTTCT
>CALAEU010000228.1 GCA_937891215.1 uncultured Clostridia bacterium | reverse complement strand
CTGTTGTATCCTTGTCCAATCTGCCTGCAGGAAAAAGATTTTTTCTCTTTAATTCATCCGGCAAAATATCAACAACTGTTAAGTCCTTAGCATCATTTGTTGCACTGACAACACCTTTAGGTTTATTAAGCATTATATACACGTATTTACCTTTCTTCAAAGGTTTGCCATCAACTGCAATATCATCAATTTCGCAATCGAATTTAAGAGATGCGTCTTTAATAGTAGTATTATTAACTTTAACTAAACCTTTTTTAATAATTGTTTTTACTTCACTTCTTGTTAAAAGTCCCGAAGAAGCAATAATTTTATCTAATCTTTCTTTACTCATAAACTACTCTTTTCTGAAAGTATGCATAAAACCTGAAAGTTCGGTAGAACAAACATCGCCACCTATAACCATACCATCAAATATTAAAAGATTTATTCTTACACAAGTATCATTTTCAGTATAACCTGGATAGTTTTTTATAATATATGTCCATCGTTTGACACGCATACCACAATAATCTCTTAAATCACAATTCTGAGTTAATTGCATTTCATTATAGTTATTGTAAACATCATCAAATTCTTGTGGAATTATTATTTCGACAACTTCTTCTGGTTCTTCATTAACTTCCCACCCAAACTGAGAAATAAAATCAAGCCTCTCTTTATTGTTTCCTGCTTTAAAATTAACTGCGTCATTTTTGGTTTCTACTGACTTTACATTAAGATTTTTTAAACGTACTCTCGAAATTGTTGTTAAGACACCTGCACAAATCACAAGAAGTAAAACAACAGAGATATACTTAATATTTTTTGAAGTAACTGAAAAAACGAACATTACAATCCCTCGCAACAATTTAAAGTTATACCTGTAAAATATATGCAGAGAAACTTAACAAAATGTTATATAAACATATCTAAATACCAATCAAAAATATACTCACCTACAAAAACACAAATCCCTATACCAATTGCAAGAAACGGACCAAACGGAATTACACCACGCATTTCTTTTTTTGAAACAATTTTTCTTCCAATCGCAAATATAACACCTGCAAATGCACCAAAAAATAAAGAAACAATCACCGCTTTCCAACCAAGAACAAAACCAGCAGCAGCCATAAGTTTAACATCACCGCCACCCATCCATGCACCTTTCGACAATACGCCAACTAAAAAGAAAAGTCCTGAAACAGTAAATAAACCAATAATTTTGTTAATAATAAACTCTTTTGTAAAATCTCCTTTAATAACGGAATCTGCAACTATAAATAATCCACCAACAAATATTGAGACCCACATAGAATCAGGGATTATCTGATGTTCAAAATCAATCCATGCAGTTACAATAAGACAAGAGAAAACAATCATATAACCAACAAGTGTCAGGTTTAAACCTTCAATTGCATTACCACCACAAATCAAAAAATAAATCAACACATAAAATATACCATTCAACGCTTCAACTATCGGGTAACGTGGCGAAATTTTTGATTTACAATAACGACATTTACCTCCTAAAAATATCCAGCTAAAAAGTGGAAATAAATCATACCAATAAAGACGATGTTTGCAATCAGTACACATTGAATTTGTTTTTACAAACTCAAGACCAATTGGCAAACGATAAATTAAAACGTTTAAAAAACTGCCTATAACCGTACCAAAAACAAAAATTATGGCAGCAATATAAATCGTTAAAAAATCCAACATTTCAGGTGTCACCCTTTCACTCACATCATTATATTTTAATTATATGATTATTTTCGTCTAAAGTCAACAAAAATTATCATTGTATTTTATACATTTTTCACCTCAGTTTTTCTTGCTAAATTTAGAAAAATATGTTATATTTTATTGTGTATTATATTGTATATTATTTAAGGAGGACTTTTTCAATGAAAAAGACACACAAGAGAGTAATTGCTTTCCTTCTTGCGTCAACATTTGTTTTTTCTGCAATGACTGCTGGCGTATTTGCGATAGCAAGTTACCTCAATCCAAATTATAATAGTTCAACATCATCTTATATGAGTGTTAACAGTGTTGATGATTTTATCAACCTTGTTGAAAACTCAGCTAACTTCTTTACAGATGTTGAAGAACCACAAAAACATGATGCTCCACAGGATATAGCTCCGACTATTATTATTCCTGGTATCAGTCAATCAATTTCGTATCTTGCAGATGAAAATGGCAATCCTGCAGTTAATGCAAATGGTGAAGAACTTTCAGGCGGTCTTCTTATTATAGACTCTGCTGAGCTTCCAGGTGTTCTTGCTGGTACAGTTGCTGGTCCACTTGTTACTTCACTTTTAATGCAAGCTGATATGGGACTTTCTGATGCTGTTTACTCAACAGTTACCCAACTTTTCTCAATTCAGGCTTCTGGTAAAGATGGTAAAGCAAAAGAAAACCTTCAGACAATTACTTATGAATACCCTGTTGGTCAAATGAATCAGGACGACAAGGATTATTTCTACAGAATGATTCCTATGAAATCAGTTGTAGATGAAATCGGTGGTGAAGATAACCTTTACTTCTTCACATTCCCACTTATTTCTGACCCATTCATTTCTGCTGCAAAACTTGACAAATACATTCAGTTGGTTAAAGAGCAGACAGGTAAAGATAAAGTAAATATTGTTACAATCTCTCTTGGTGGTACAATCCTTACTGCTTATCTTGAAATGAAAAGAGAAGCAAATCAAGGTAAAGCTGTTTACTATGAAGATATCAACAAAGTTCTTAATGTTGTTTCTTGTCTTGATGGTACAGATGTCATGGGTGACTTTTATTTAAGAAACTTTAATATTGAGGACCAATTCTTCTTCCAAGAATTTTTACCAATGGTAATGAAAGAGATGAATGGTTACGCAACATTAGGTCACCTTATAAATGTTGCTCTTAAAATATTCCCTCGTTCAGTTATTGAATCTATTCTCACTGCTGCAGTTGATGGTATTCTTGATACATTAATGCTTAACTGTCCTCAATTCTGGGCTATGATTCCAAAAGACAGATATGATGCAGTTATTGAAAAATATAGTTTCATTAAGAATGACCCTGAATATTCAAGACTTTATGCAACAATTGAGCACTTCCAACGTGCAAGACTTAACCTTAAAGATAACCTTCTTAAATTAAACCAGGAAGGTGCTCTTGTTCACAATGTTTGTGGTTATGACCTTGATTACAGTTCACAGGACTACTGCTTCTTTGCAGCTATGAAATCATCACTCACAACAAACAGTGACGCTATTATTGATATTGACTCAACTTCACTTGGTGCTACTTATGTAAAAGCTGGTGATGTTCTTTCTGAAGAATATATTTCTACTCATGACGCTAAGTATATTTCACCTGACGGAAGCATTGACGCTTCTACTTGTCTCTTCCCTGACAATGTATGGTTCTTCCACGGTCAACACCACGAAGTTGGTAGAAATGACGTTGTAATAAAACTTATTGCTAAACTCGCTTCAAATCAGATTAACTCAACTGCTGATATGCCAGATAAGTTCCCTCAATTCAACGGTAACCGTAACACAAGAAACATCACTCGTTGGTGCTTCGACGATGCTGATAAGGTATTCGCTGAGTATGCAGAAGACCCAACTCTTTACAATGCAGAAGACATTGAAGAGCTCAGAGCAGTTTATGCAGAAGCTGAAGAGTATCTTGAAAATACAATCTGCGAGCCAACTTCTGCTAAAGCATTGTTAGAAAGATTTGAATATGCACTTTACAGAGTTGGTGTTGGCGATGCTCCTGCTGACACAAGTACAGATGAAGCGTTAGAAATCATCTGTAAATTCTTGGATGAAACTGTTTATAGTGTATTCGGAGCTGATGGTTTCTCAGACCTTAATGATGGTAATATTGTAATCAACTCCCCTGTTGTTTTACCGTAAAATATGTTGAAATCGTTTCGGAGTTAAATCTCCGAAACGATTTTTTTAGGAGTTCTATTTATGAAAGTATTTTTTACTACCTTTGGTTGTAAAGTTAATCAATATGAAACACAGGAAATGAGCGAATTGCTTTGTTCCAACGGTTATACGATTGTAAACAACCACAAAGTTGCAGACATTATAATTGTTAATTCTTGTACTGTAACAGCTGAAGGTGTCAGAAAAGTTAGACAAACTATTAGAAAGTTAAAAAAGGAAAATTCTACTGCTATTATGATTTTAAGTGGCTGTGCTTCACAAGCAGAACCACATATAATAAAGGATTTACCTGAAATTGATATTCTTATGGGTAACAGAAACAATACTGATATTGTTAATCTTATCCGTAATTACCTCGATACACACACATTTATAAATGCTCACAAAAAACATTTAAAAGAGGATGAATTTTGTGGTACAGGTATTACAAAATTTGATGGTCACACACGAGCATTCTTAAAAATTCAAGATGGTTGTGACAGGTACTGTGCTTATTGTTTAATTCCTTATGCTCGCGGTTTCTCACGCTCAAAATCATTAGAAATGATTGATAAAGAGTTAAATGCACTTAATGATAATGGTTTTAAAGAAATAGTATTTGTTGGAATCAATCTTT
>CALAEU010000227.1 GCA_937891215.1 uncultured Clostridia bacterium | reverse complement strand
TGCTTCGATGAGCACATTGGCTTTTTCCAGATATTTATTCATTCTTTCTTCCATAATATTCTCTCCTCACACTCTTATGAACGGTAATCTGCATTGATTTTTACATAATCATAAGTCAGGTCACAGCCCCACGCTGTTGCAGAAAATTCGCCCTGATTCATTTCAACATCGAGTATAATTTCATCTTCGAGAAGAATTTCCTTTGCAAGCTCCTCGGAAAAATCAACTCCGGAGCCATCCTTACAAACAGGGATTGTACCCTTTGCAGAGGTAAAGGAAACATCCACCTTTGTTACATCAACCTCGGCACCGCTGTAACCGATAGCACAAAGCACACGTCCCCAGTTTGCATCCTCACCAAACATTGCACACTTAAAGAGTGGTGAGCAGATTACACTCTTAGCCACAATAATTCCTGTATCCAAATCTGGAGCACCCGCACAGGTACACTCTAAGAGTTTTGTTGCGCCCTCACCATCACCTGCAATCATTCTACAAAGATGAACAGTAATTGTGTTGAGTGCTTTCATAAAGGTATTGAAATCTTCACCATCACAAATAATTTCTTCATTACCTGCCATACCATTAGCAAGAACTGTTACCATATCATTTGTTGATGTATCACCATCAACACTTACCATATTGAATGTATTTTTAATATCAGTTGAAAGTGCTTTTTGCAACATTTCCGGTGAAATAGCACAGTCAGTTGTAATAAATACAAGCATAGTTGCCATATTAGGATGAATCATTCCTGAACCTTTAGCAATACCCCCAATTTTACATTCTTTACCACCGATATTAAATGAAACTGCAATTTCTTTTAAAACTGTATCGGTTGTCATAATACCCTCTGCAGCATCCTGACTGTTATTGCCTAAAGAAGTCTTTAATTCTTCCATACCGTTTTTTATAGGTTCAATATCGAGCGGCTGACCAATAACACCAGTTGAAGCAACTACAACATCGCTTTCACTGATATTTATTGTCTCTGCTACTAATTTACTCATACCCTCAGCAATTTCTATACCATTTGCATTACAGGTATTAGCATTACCACTGTTACAGATAACTGCTTGTGCAAAACCATCAGCAATATGATTTTTAGTAACTACAAGCGGTGCACCTTTCACTAAATTTGTTGTATAAACTGCTGCTGCCGCCGCTCTTTTTTCACTGTATATGAGCGCTAAATCTTTTTTAGTTTTATTTTTTCTTATACCGCAGTGAATACCGCCTGCAGTAAAACCCGTTGCGGCACAAACGCCACCATTTATAATTTCCATAACTACTTTCTCCTGAATGAGATTATTTTATAACTAAACCTGTTGTTTCATCTTGGTCTAAAACAATGTTAAGACATTCTATCGCGGCACCCGAAGCACCTTTACCTAAATTGTCGTATCTTGCAGTAAGAATAATTCTGTCTTCGTTACCGAAAACTGAAATTTCCATTGTATCAAGACCTGAATAAGCACCTGCAGAAATAAATCCGCTTTCATCATTATTATCTTTAAAATTCACAATAGGTCCCTGATACTTTTCTTTATAAACATTTTTTATATCTTCAAGTGTAGTTCCATCTTTAAGCATATTTTTAAAAATAGGTACAGTAACTTCCATACCCGAATAAAATGGTGCTACTACAGGGCAAAAAGCAGGTGCGTTTTCTATATTGCTTATTGCTTTCATTTCTTTTAAATGCTTATGTTGCTGAGTAAGACCATACTGTCTTGGTGCATCTAAAAGTTCATCTCTTTCTGAATCTTCATAATCTGCAATCATCTTTTTACCGCCACCGGAATATCCTGTGAGTGAAAAACAAGAAAGATTTTCTTTTGCACCTAAAATGCCACTTTCAACAAGTGGAAAAACGAGTGCTATAAATCCACTTGCATGGCAACCTGGCACTGCGATTCTTTTACTGTTTTTAAGTTTCTCTTTATGATTTTCTGAAAGTTCAGGAAAACCATAAGCAAAAGTTTCATCTGTTCTGTGAGCAGTTGAAGTATCAATTACAACTGTGTTATCATTTTCAATAAGACTTACAGATTCTCTTGCCGCATCATCAGGAAGACACAAAAATGCAATATCTGCACTGTTAAGTGCTTCTTTTCTTGCAACAATATCTTTTCTTTTTTCTTCAGAAAGCGTAATAATTTCTATACCATCAAAATTTTCAAGTCTTTCAAAAATTCTGAGGCCTGTAGTCCCCGCTTTACCATCAATAAATATCTTTTTTGCCATTTATAAACTCCGTAACATAATCTATTTGTTTTTCTACTGACTCGTAACCTGTTGAACCTGCAGAGATTCTCTTTTTAATACAAGTCTCAAGTGAAATTTCTTCATATAAATCTGCTTCAAACAAATCGCTTATTTTCTGATATTCTGAAAGTTCCATATTATCAAGAACTATATTTTCATCAATACATTTTGCAACAATCTGACCTACAATTTTGTAAGCAGAGCGGAAAGGAAGACCTTTTTTTACAAGATAGTCTGCTAAATCTGTTGCATTTATAAAGCCTTTTTGTGCCGCTTTATACATATTATCTTTTAATGCAGTCATTGTCGAAATCATTGGTGCAAAAATACTTAAGCATTTTTTAACTGTTTCAATACCATCGAAAATTGCTTCTTTATCTTCCTGCATATCTTTGTTATACGCAAGCGGTAATCCCTTTAAAGAAGTTAAAAGTGACATTAAATCACCATAAACTCTGCCTGTTTTACCGCGTACCAATTCTGCCATATCAGGATTCTTTTTCTGTGGCATAATGCTTGAACCTGTTGTATATGAATCATCTAATTCAACAAATTTGAATTCCCAGGAACTCCAGAGAATAACTTCTTCTGAAAATCTTGAAAGATGCATCATAATAAGACTGAAGCAAGAAAGTAATTCAACACAGAAATCCCTGTCTGAAACACCATCGATACTATTTTGTGTTATACCATAAAAAGCTAATTTTTCTGCTACAAATTCTCTGTCTGTATTATATGTAGTACCTGAAAGTGCACAAGAACCAAGAGGGGAATAATTCATTCTTTTAACTGCATCTGAAAGACGACCAATATCGCGGATAAACATCATTGCATACGCTAAAAGATGATGGGCAAAAGTAATTGGCTGTGCTCTTTGCAAATGTGTGTAGCCAGGCATAATAGCATCCTGGTTTTTCTTTGCCTGTTCTAAAATTGCTTCTATTAAGTTATATAAAAGTTCATTTACTTCTACCGCTTCATCTCTTAAATAAAGACGAATATCAAGTGCAACCTGGTCATTTCTGCTTCGTGCTGTGTGAAGACGCTTACCAACATCACCTTTTCGCTTTGTAAGTTCTGCTTCAACGAACATATGAATATCTTCTGCTTCCATATCAATGGGAAGAGCACCGCTTGTAATATCGTCACAGATTGAAGAAAGTCCATCTGTAATTTCATTGAAATCCTCAGTAGAAATAATACCTTGTTTTACAAGCATTGACGCGTGTGCAATTGAACCTTTTATATCCTGCACATACATTTTACTGTCAAAGTGAATGGAAGAATTAAAATCATCAGCTTCTTTATTTAAAGCCTTCTGGAATCTTCCTGCCCACATTTTATCCATAATAATAAAAGTCCTTTCAATATTATTAACCACTGACTGTTTCCGATGTTTCTAATCAGTGGTTAATACTAATTACTTATATAAAATGTTTATATAAATTATTTATCTAAACCATTTTTCTCTTTCATTTTTGCCATGACTTTGATTGGAAGACCATAGAGATTAATGAAACCTGCTGAATCTTTCTGGTCATAAACTTCGTCTTCGTCAAATGTAGCAATTTCAGGGTCATAAAGAGAGAACGGAGATTTAACACCTGCATTAATCATATTACC
>CALAEU010000226.1 GCA_937891215.1 uncultured Clostridia bacterium | reverse complement strand
ACCAGCGTGGGCCGCAGCTCCACATTGGCGATATCCTCCGCCACATTTCTGCCCACGCCGCCGTGAACACGCTCCACCCGTCCGGCATTGCGCCCTGTAGGAACAAAATTACCGTCAGGATATCCCTTCACGTCCACAAAGACCGCACCAATGACTACAATACCCATAAATATAAATTCCTCCTGTTCTATCTTTTTGCTATTATATCATATTCCCGACTTTTTGCAACCAAATTCCCTGCCCATCCCTGTCGCATTATGGGCAAACTATCCGAAAAGTACATGTAAATTGCACTGCATTTTTTTAGTCTGATATATTGAAAAAATGAAATCGGAGGGTGTTACTAAAGCCGATATCGGACGTGACGGCTTTTTGGAACGCGCTTGGGATTGGAAAAAGCAGTACGGCGGCAGAATTATTGAACAGCTTAAAAAACTCGGTTCTTCTTGCGACTGGGATAGGGAACGTTTTACTCTTGACGAAGGTTGCAGCGATGCTGTTAAAGAGGTATTTGTAAGACTTTATGAAAAGGGTCTTATCTACCGCGGACACAGAATTATCAACTGGTGTCCGGTATGTCAGACATCCATCTCTGACGCAGAGGTTGAATACGAGGACCAAGCAGGACATTTCTGGCACATTAAATATCCATTCAAGGACGGTAGTGGTTACCTTGAATTTGCAACAACCCGTCCTGAAACAATGCTCGGTGATACCGCAGTAGCAATAAATGCAGAAGATGAGCGTTATAAACACCTTCACGGTTGTCATGTGATTCTTCCGTTATTAAATAAAGAAATTCCAATTGTTTGTGACGAACACGCAGATATGACAAAAGGTACAGGTGTTGTTAAAATTACTCCTGCTCACGACCCTAACGACTTTGAAGTTGGTAAACGCAATAACTTACCTGTAGTTCGTACTTTCACATACGATGGTCATCTTACAGGTGCAGAAGACAAGCGTATTGCAGATGAGCTTATTAAAAGTGGTAAAGCTGCAGCAGATGAACCTGAAGTTCTTGACTGTGGTAAATATGCTGGTATGACAACTCTTGAAGCTCGTAAAGCTATTCTTGAAGATTTAAAGAATGGTGGTTATATCAAAGAAATTGAACCATTAAAGCACGAAGTTGGTACTTGCTATCGTTGTCACTCTACAATTGAACCAATGGTTTCTAAACAGTGGTTTGTTCGTATGCTTCCACTTGCAGAACCTGCAATTGAATCTGTAGAAAAAGGCGAAATTACTTTTGTTCCTGAAAGATTTACTAAAAACTACCTTAACTGGATGCGTGGTACCCGTGACTGGTGTATTTCCCGTCAGTTGTGGTGGGGTCACAGAATTCCTGCCTGGTACTGTGAAGATTGTGGTAATATGGATGTTTCAAGAGAAGCAGTAGAGAAATGTTCAAAGTGTGGTAGCACAAATCTTAAACAGGATGAAGATACACTTGATACATGGTTCAGTTCTGCTCTCTGGCCATTCTCAACACTCGGTTGGCCTGATGATACAGAAGATTTACGCCATTACTACCCAACCAATACACTCGTTACTGGTTACGATATCATCGGTTTCTGGGTTAGCCGTATGATTTTCTCTGCGTTGGAATATACAGGTAAAGCACCTTTTGATACTGTTCTTATTCACGGTCTTGTGCGTGATGCTCAGGGCAGAAAAATGTCAAAATCATTAGGTAATGGTATTGACCCTCTTGAGATTATTGACACCTACGGTGCAGATGCTTTGAGATTTGCTCTCGCAACAGGTAACAGTCCTGGTAACGATATGCGTTTCTCAGATGAAAAAATTGAATCAAGTCGTAATTTTGCAAACAAACTCTGGAATGCTAACCGCTTCATTCTTATGAATCTTGATGATGAAGAACCAGCACCACATATTCCTGAAAATCTTGCAACTGAAGATAAATGGATTTTAAGCACATTCAATAATCTCGTTAGAACAGTTACAAACTCACTTAATAACTTTGAGTTGGGTATTGCAGTACAGAATCTCTATGACTTTATATGGGATGTATTCTGTGACTGGTATATTGAAATTGCAAAAATCCGTCTTAATGGTGAAGATAGGGAAGCTAAAAAGACAGTAAAAGCAGTTTTAGTTTATGTTATGTCAAATACACTTAAATTACTTCACCCATTTATGCCGTTTATTACAGAAGAAATCTGGCAGGCACTCCCACACGATGGCGAAACAATAATGTTGTCAGATTGGTGCAAATATGATGATGCTCTTAACTTTGCAGTAGAAGTTGAAGCAATGGAACGCATTATGACTGCTATTAAGGCTATTCGTAACCGCCGTGCAGAAATGAATGTTCCACCATCAAAGAAAGCAAAACTTTATATCGAGACTAAATATTCGGAAGACTTTAAAAATGGTTCTGCATTCTTCACAAGACTTGCATCTGCTTCAGAAGTAGAAGTAGAAGAAAAGTATGACCACGAAATTGAGGGCGCAGTTTCAGTTATTACAGAAGCAGCAAGAATTTATATCCCACTTAATGAACTTGTTGACTTTGAGGCTGAAAAAGCAAGACTTAATAAAGAATTAGAAGCAGTTAAAAAAGACCTTGAGTTTGTTGAAAATAAACTCAATAATCCTGGCTTTATGGCAAAAGCACCTGAAAAAGTTGTTGCAGCACAACGTGAATCTCAGGAGAAATATAAAGCAAAAATAGCTATGCTTCAGGAAAGTCTTTCTAAACTTCAATGACATTTAATAATGCATTAGAGTATATTCATTCTCTACTAAAATTTGGTATCCATCCGGGACTTTCAAGGATGGATACCTTGTTGCAAATTTTAGGGAATCCACACAAAAATATAAAGTGTGTACAAGTTGCAGGTACTAACGGTAAACGTACAACCTCAACTGCTATTTCAAATGTTTTAATTGAAGCAGGGTACAATGTAGGTCTATACACTTCACCTTATGTAACACACTTTTTAGAAAGAGTGCAATATAATGGTCAACCAATTGATGAGAACTTGTTCGCACAATGTGTAGAAATTATAAAACCCGAAATAGAAAAAATGTCAGAGCAAGGGGCACAAATTACAGAATTTGAAGCACTTACCGCTACTGCATTTTTGTGTTTTTCTGAACTTAATGTTGATGTGCTCGTTTTAGAAGTGGGTTTGGGTGGCAGACTTGACGCTACAAATGTAATAGATACACCGCTTGTGAATGTAATAACATCACTTTCTTTAGATCATACTGCTATTTTAGGTGACAAAATAGAACAAATTGCGTTTGAAAAGTGTGGTACAATAAAACAAAACGGTACTCTTGTATGTTCTTATGGTCAACCAGAGAGTGCTATGAATGTTATAAAAGATATTTGTAAAGAAAGAAACAATGCACTTATAATTCCGGAACAAAGTAAAATTGAAGTAACTGAGCAAAGCATTTTCGGAATGCAGTTCAATTATAAAAAACAAGCGTACCGAACAACATTATCAGGCACACATCAGGTGCAGAATATGACTACCGTAATTGAAGCAGTAAATGTTTTAAAAGAAAAAGGTTACACTGTTACAGAAGAAAATATTAAAAAGGGGATTTTAAAAACCAAATTACCTGCAAGGGTAGAGGTTATTTCAAAAAAACCGTTAGTAATTCTTGACGGTGGTCATAATGAAGATGGTGCAAAGGCTTTTTATAATGCGGTTAAAGATTGCTTTTGCAGTAACAAAAAACTTTTTGTTATTGCAGGTATGATGAATGACAAGGCAGTTGAAAATTCTTTAAAACCTTTGATTTCAGAGGCAGATACATTTATAGCGGTAACACCTGAAAATCCAAGAGCAATGAAAGCGGAGGAGTTGAGTGAAATAGCAAAAAAATATTGCCACAATGTACTCACTTGTGACAATGCAAATTCTGCGGTGGATTCAGTTAAAACGAAGATTACGGACAGTGATATGTTATTTGTAGTCGGCTCACTTTATTTAGCTGGGGAAGTAAGAACCAATCTTTCAGAGTACTTTAAAAAGATTGACTGAATAATTGATTTGTGTTAAAATAGCAAATAGATTTTTTAGAAAGGAGCGTTCATAATGGTTGAATTTGATGCATTCGCAGGGGATATTGCCCTTGGTGGGCTTCGTAATATGCTAGAGATTAAAATTCTTGTTTGCTATATGCTTTCAAGAGTTAAAGAACCAATGTCAAGAAAGCAACTCTGTGACTGTCTTCAGGAAAATGGACTTGTTAATTTTTTTGATACAAATGCAGCAATAGACGATTTATTGAATCAGAAAATGCTCAGAGAAGAAGATTATCAGAATGAAACTTGTCTTACTACAACTGAAGCGGGTAAAGATAATGCCCAAACACTTGAAACAACTTTAGCTACTACATTAAGAGAACGCTCAGTAAATGCTGCTTTAAAAGTTCTTGCAAGAGCAAAAGCAGAAAGAGAAGTAAAAGTAGATATAACAAAAACCGAAACCGGTGGTTACACAGTAACTTTTAGAATTGACGGTCTCGGCGAAAATCTTTTAACACTTTCTCTTTATGCTGGGGATATTTTACAGGCTGAACAACTTCGCGAAAACTTCCTTAATAATCCGTCAGGAGTTTATTCGGAGATTATTGGCTTATTGACACAGAATTAATTCGGAATTCGTAATGCGTAATTCAGAATTGAAGGGTCTGCGACGCTATTATAATATTATAAAAACTACATTCTTTCATTTATAGATTGCCTTAAA